>JAVHXX010000024.1 GCA_031119595.1 Patulibacter sp.
GGAATTGACCGTCTGATTTTGCCCGCGCGGCTCATGACGCGCCGCGGCCCGGGCCCGCGCGCCGCCTCAGTCGCTGTCGATCGCCGTCGCGGCGGCCTTCGCGCGGCTCGCGTCCGCGAAGCGCTCGCCGCCGACCACGGCGGCCGCGCCACGCTTCCACGCGCTGACCTCTTCGGCCACGGCGATGGCGGCGGCGATCGCCGGGATCGCCACGACGGCGCCGAGGACCCCGAGGAGGGTGCTGCCGAAGAGCACGCCGATCACGGTCGCGACGGGCGGCACCTTCCCGGTGCGCTTCTGGATCTGCGGTTGGACGAGGTTGTTCTCGATCTGCTGGTAGATGATCTCCCAGATCGTCCACGCGAGCACGACCGTCCAGGAGGTGGTGAGGGCCGCGATGATCCCCACGAAGACGGCTGCGACGGTGGCCCCGAACATCGGGATGAGCGAGGCGGTCCCGCAGATCACGGCGAGCGCGACCGAGTACGGGATCCCGAGGATCGACATCACGATGTACGAGGTGACGCCCGCGACGACGGCGATCAGGAGCGTGCCCGCGAAGTAGGCCGCGATCGCCTTGCTGACCCGGTCGGTCAGGCGGTGGAACAGCGGCTTGCGATCGCCGCCGTACAGGTCGATGGCTCCGCGGATCGTGGCGCCGCCGGTCGACACGAAGAACACGCTCAGGATGAGGATCGTGATCGCCGCGACGATCGAGTTCAGCGCGCCGAGGCCGACCGCGCCGATGAGTCCGGCGACGTCGCCGAGGCGGCTCGGGATCGAGGATGCCTGCTCCTTGAGCGCGGTCAGTGGATCGAAGTCGCTCAGGATGTGCCGGAGCTGGTTGTTCTTCTGGAGCGAGTCCTGGAGGTCGCCGATGAGCTTCGGCAACGACTCGATCAGATGCTGGGCCTCACCGACGAGCGGCGGCACGGCGAGCAGGAGCAGCCCGACCGGGATCAGCACGAGCATCACGTAGACGATCGCGATCGCGAGCCCGCGCGGCACGCGCCTCGACAGGGCGTCGATCGGACGCGAGAGGGCCGTCGCGATGAGGGCCGCGATGAGCACCCAGATGAGCGGCCCGCGCAGCACCCAGAGGACCGTGAGGACCGCGACGGTGGCGGCCACGACGAGCACGACCCGCACGACCGTCGCCGACGAGAACGTGACCTCCGTGACCCGGTGCTTCGTCATCGGCCGCAGTCTCCCAGGCGCACTGGCGGAGGTGGACCGACGAGCGCCACATCGTCCCGGGCATCCCGGGGCAGCGCACGCCGGCGACCGTGCGCGCTCGCCCACGCCCCGGGAAGGCGGGCGCGTGGCGCGCGGGGCTCAGGCCTTGCCGAACGACCCCACGCCGACGAACTCCGACGGCGCCGCGCCGACCCCGACCATGCCGGGGCCCGTGTGCGCACCGACGACCGGGCCGGCCTCGCAGATGAAGAGCGGTTCGGTGCCGAAGACGTTGCGGCCGGCGGCGAGGAACTCGTCGACGACGTCCGGGACCATGATGTGCATGACCGCCCAGGATTCGGCGCCCTCCGCGGCCCACTCGTCGAAGAACCGCAGCAGTCGCTGACGCATCTTCGAGCTGGTCCGGATCTTCTCGACGGTCTCGTTGACGGCACCCGGGCCGCCGTCGAGCTTGAGGATCGGCCGGATCTGCAGCGTGCTGCCGAGCAGGCCCTGCGCGCGACCCACGCGACCGCCGCGGCGGAGGTAGTCGAGCGTGTCGAGGCCGAAGCGCACGTGCATCTGGCGGCTGGTCGCGTCGCAGGTGGCGGCGATGTCGGCGGCGGACTTGCCGTCCTCCGACGCCTTGATCGCGGCGGCGACCACGAACGCCAGGCCGCCGGCCGTCGAGCCCGAGTCGACGACCTCGATCGTGCGGTCCGGGTGGGCCTTCAGGGCCTCCTCGCGCGCCTGGCGGGCCGTCTCGATCGTGCCGGACATGCCGCTCGTGATGTGCACGGAGACGATGTCGCGGCCCGCGGCGAGCAGCGGCTCGTAGAGCTCGAGGAACTCACCGACGGACGGCTGCGAGGTCGAGAGCGACCGTTCGCCGGCGCGGAGTGCGCGGTAGAGCTCGGTCCAGTCGCCGATGCGGTCCTCGCGAGTGGCCTCACCGTTCTCGACGAGCCACAGCGGGATGGTGTGGAGCTCGTGCCCGGCGAGCGCGTCGGCCGGGAGGTAGTGCGTGGAGTCCGAGACGATGGCGACAGACATGCGGCGGTGAACCCTATTCCTCCACGCGGGCTCCACGCGCGCTCCGTCCGCTCCGCCACGCCGCGCCGTCGACACCCCGGCGGCGGTGTCCGGGCCGGGCGCGCGACCGCCCAGACGTCCGTCCGTGGGGGCCCGTGTGCTGCGAGGGATCCGGCACTGGTGCACGGAGCGGCGCGGTACGTTGCGCCGATGCACCGCTCGCTCTCGGGTGCCGCCGCCGCGGCCACCACGCTCGCCCTCGCCGTCGGGGCGCCCGCCGCCCGCGCGGGCGACCCGATCATGCCCCTGAGCGACGTCAAGCCCGGCATGCAGTGCCAGGGCCGCACGGTGATCTCCGGCATCGAGCCGGTGCCGTTCGATGCGACCGTCATCTCCGTCGAGGGGGGCCCGCGCCCGATCGACGCCCAGATCCTCGTGCGCGTGAGTGGCGAGGGCGTGGCGGTCGGCGGGATCGCCGAGGGCGACTCCGGCTCGCCGATCTACTGCCCGGGCGCCGACGGCGTCATGCGCGTGATCGGTGCCGTCGCCTACGGCATCGGCCAGTACGACAACACCGTCGGTGGCGTCACGCCGATCGAGGCGATGCTCTCCGAGCCGACGATCACCTCCGCGCCCGCGGCACCCGTCATCGGGATCACCCCGGGCAGCGGCGCAGGATCGTCCTCCGCATCGACGGGGAAGACCTCGACCGCGGCCACCTCGAAGAAGGCCAGGAAGACGAAGGCCAAGGCCTCCGCCGCCAAGGCGTCGACGACCAGGAAGACGTCGAAGACCGCCACGGCGACCACGACCACGACGACGAAGACGACGTCGACCAGCCCGCTGGCCACGGACCCGAACCAGATTCCGCTGATGCTCTCCGGGCCGCGCGGCGCGCTCGCGGCACGCTTCACGAACGCCGCCGCGAAGGCCGGCATCCGCCTGATCGCCTCGCCGCAGGCCTCGGCCTACGGCACCGCCCCCGACGGCGGGTATCTGAAGCCCGGCGACGCCGTCCAGGCGACCCAGGTCTTCGGCGACGTCTCCGCCGGCGCCATCGGCACGGTGACCTATGTCGACGGGCCCCGCGTCTACGCGTTCGGCCATCCGTTCAACGGCACCGGCCCGGCCCGGCTCCAGATGGAGCGCGCGCAGATCAGCACGATCATCGACTCACCCTCCATTGCCGACCAGGCGTCCTACAAGCAGGGCTCGGCCCTCGGACCCGTCGGCACCATCGGCTTCGACGGCACCGCCGGCATCACGGGCCTGCTCGGCGCCGCGCCCGCGAGCATCCCGGTCGCCGCGACGATCAAGGATGCGAGCGGCACCGTCATCCAGCAGGCCAACGCGAACGTCGTCGACGAGCGCGGCGTGCGCGGCGGCGGCACGGGCTCGCTCCTCGGACTCGCGGCCGCCGCGAACGCCGGCACCGCGCTCCAGCGCCTCACGACCCAGCAGGCCGTCGGCGGCGCCGCCCGCGCGTGCACCACGATCTTCCTGAAGAACGGCCTCAAGCCGCTGAGCGAGTGCGTCGACTCGGTCACCCCGCAGCCGTCCTCCGACGGTGGCGTCGAGACCGGCGCTGCCGGCGCCGTGTCCGCGGCGATCGACCCGCTGACCACGGCCGAGCGCTTCCTCGACCTCGTCGACCACGTCCAGGTCGACATCACCTACCGCAAGGAAGCCGACGACGCCGAGATCGTGAAGGTGATCGTGCCGAGCCACCCGCAGGCCGGCAGCACCGTCACCGCCCGGGTGATCGTCGTGCAGGGCAGCAGCGGTGCCCGCCGCGAGATCCCGGTGAAGCTGAAGATCCCGCGCGCGGCCGCCGGTGAACGCACCGGTCTCGTGATCACGGGCGACACGATCGACACCTCGGGCAACGCCGCCTCGTCCGACAGCTCCTCGAGCGACGCGATCGACCTCACCTTCTCCGACGACGACGGCACCCCGGCGCCGAAGAGCGTGAAGGGCCTGCGCTCGCTCTACACGACCGACGGCGAATCGGGTCTGCGCGCGATCATCGCCCCGGGCACGGGCGGCAAGACGATCCTCGACGGCATCGAGGGCTCCGAGGACTCCCAGCTCTCCGACGACGAGGTCGCCGCCTACCAGGCGACCGCCAAGCTCGTCTGGGAACTCCCCGCCGTCCAACTCTCCGGCGGCGCCTCAGCCACGATCACGCCGCGCTAGGGAACGAAAAAGGGCACCCGATCGGGTGCCCTTTCCACGATGATCTGAGCGAGCCATCGTGGATGAGATTCGCCCGCCGGCCGAACCACCAAGTACACCTGGTACAGGTGGTTCGGCCGGCGGGCGAAGATCGCCGCGAGGGCCGCTCAGAGGCGGTTCTCGATCTGGAGGGTGGGAGCCGGGGCGTCGGCGGTGGACGCATCGCCCTCGACGCCGAGGAGGGTCTGGAGCTCACCGCTGTCGGCCATCTCCATGACGATGTCGCAGCCACCGACGAGCTCGCCCTTCACGAAGAGCTGCGGGATCGTGGGCCAGTTCGACAGGGCGGACAGCTCCTGGCGGATGCGCGGATCCGGGAGGACGTCGACGCTCGCGAACGGCACCTGGAGCGACTCGAGGGCTCCGGCCGTGCGGGCGGAGAAGCCACACATCGGGGCATCGGGCGTGCCCTTCATGAAGAGGATGACCTCGTTCTGCTCGATGGCAGACTTGATCTGGTCGGACAGGGTCGGCTGGCTGCTCATGACGGCTCCGTCTTGAGTGAGAGGGCGTGGATCGGCCCGCCGATGTCGGCGCCGAAGACGTCGTACACCAGGCGGTGCTGCGCGATTCGGCTGAGGCCGGCAAAGGCTGGGCTGCTGACCTCGGCACGGAAGTGGTCCTCGGTGCCGGTCGTGTCGACGACGATCGCCTTGGCGCCCGGGATGGCCGCCTCGATCCTCGTCTGCAGTTCCTCGGGGGTTGGCATGACTTCGAGCGTAGCGGCTACTACACTTGTGCAAGCGGACCGATAGATCACTTAGACCTCATCGGCCCGATCCATCCCGGTGCCACCGCATCTCCTCGCGGAACGACCACGGAGCCAAGCGAAGCAATGATCACTCTCACCGACAAGGGCGCGGACAAGGTCCGCGAGTACCTGACCGCGCAGAACGCCGACATCGCCGTCGCGGGTCTGCGTGTGGGCGTCAAGGGCGGCGGGTGTTCCGGCTTCCAGTACCAGCTCGCGTTCGACGAGCAGCGGGGTGACGACAACATCTTCGAGGATCGCGGGCTGCGCATCCTCGTCGATCCCGACTCGCTCCCCTACGTCGAGGGATCGGTGATCGACTTCGTGGACGCACTGACGGGCGCCGGGTTCAAGGTCGAGAACCCCAACGTGGTCGCGGCTTGCGGCTGCGGTTCGAGCTTCAAGGTCACCGACAGCGAGAGCTGCTCCGCGCTCTGACCGAGCGCGTCGAGCGCATCGGCCGGCTCCGTTGAGGGGTCGGCCGCCTCGGCCTCCTGCTCCGCCCGCGCGAGCGGCGGGAGATCGGCGATGACGACGCAGTCGCGGCCGTCCGCCTTCGCCTTGTAGAGGGCACGGTCCGCGGCGAGCATCATCGCGTCCGGGTCGTCCGCGTGGACGCCCAGCTGGGCCACGCCCGTGCTCACGGTGAACGGCGTCTCGTCGTGCCGCGTGACGAGTTCCAGGCGGCTGCGCAGCCGCTGCGCGAACGCTTCGGCGCCCTCGGCGTTCGCGCCGACGAGCAGCAGGCCGAATTCCTCGCCACCGAGCCGTCCCGGCACGTCGAACGACCGGCACTCGGTGGCCAGCAGGGTGCTGAAGCGGACGAGGGCACGGTCGCCCTCGGCATGGCCGAGGCAGTCGTTGATCGCCTTGAAGCGGTCGAGGTCGAACACCGCGATCGACAACGGCGCACCGGTCCGGTGGGCCCGCTCGATCTCGGTCGCGAAGGCGGCGTTCCAACTCGCGCGGTTGTTCAGGCCGGTGAGTCCGTCGGTCGACGCGGTGCGGCGGAGGTCCGCGATGACGCGATCGAGACGTTCCCGCACGAGCGCGACCACCACGGCAGCACCGGCGGCGATCGCGACGACGGGGGCGAGGTCGAACGTGACGGACGAGGCGGAGGTCGGATTGAGCCGCATCGCGCCGTCGAGGAGGCCCGTCATCAGGCCGAGCGTGGCGAGGAGGTCGCGGCGACCGAGGAAGTACGCCGTCACGAGCACGGGCCACAGGGCCATGAACGCCGCCGGACCCAGCGGCCGGGAGGCCGCGACGATCCCCGCGACGTAGACCAAGCAGGCGACGTTCGTGAGGCGCGCGATCGCGAGCGACGAGCGGTGGGTGGTCCAGCGGCCGAGCGCGGCGACGAGTCCGAGCGCGGCGAGCAGGGCGAGGTTGCCGTGATCGCCGGGGTCAGGATCGGGGGCGACGAGCAGCGCGAGCAGCAGGAGACCGAACGCCGCGAACTGCGCGGTGCCGATGCGTCGCAGCAGGCGGTGGTCGTCGGAGGTGACGTCCGCGCTGCGTCGACCCGTCTGCAGCAGGGTGAGGGTGCGACCGAAGGAGCTCGCCTCCCCGGCTGGGATCTGGATGGACCGCATGCCTGTGTATCGGCAGGGATCCGGTATGGACGGACTCAGGTCTGGACCCCACCTTGAAACCGGGTGGAGCGTCCAGGTGCGGCTCCCCCGAGCGTGGGACGGATTCAGCGCCGCCTCGCGGCGCTGCGCCAGAAGACGGTGTTATGCGGCCTGTTCCGGGGCTGGACGCTCGCTGGACCCGTGCAGCGCCGGTGCGACAGGCGCGGTGGGCAGCATGGGAGCGTGGGACACCTCGAGCCGCTGGCCGGTGTGCTCGACACGGGCCGACGGGGCCGGGCGGGCGACGAACGCGCGGCCGCGGCCGGCGTGCTTGGCCTCGTAGAGCGCGCGGTCCGCGGCGAGCAGGAGGAGGTCCTGGGTGTCCGTCGGGGCGGTCATCTCGGTGATGCCGATGCTCACGCTCAGCGGCGCCGGGTCGTGCTGGGTGAGCTCGGCGAGGCGCGCGATGAGGCGCTCGCCGAACACCCGCCCACCCTCGGCGGTCGCGCCGGAGAAGATCAGCGCGAACTCCTCGCCACCGATGCGCGCGGGCACGTCGACCGCCCGCGATTCGACTGCCAGCAGTGAAGCGAATCGTTTGAGTGCGCGGTCGCCCTCGGCGTGGCCGAGGCGGTCGTTGATCTGCTTGAAGTGGTCGAGGTCGAAGATCGCGAGGGCGACGGGCGTGCCGGTGCGGCGCGAGCGTTCGAGTTCGCGGTCGAGTGCCTCCTCGAACGTTCGGCGGTTCGCGAGGCCCGTGAGCATGTCGGTCGACGCGGTGTACGCGAGATCGCCGACGAGCCGGTCGACCCGCTCACGGAGCTTGAGCACGAGGCCGCTCACGATCACGATCACCGACCAGGTCGACACGAACAGCTGCAGATCCTCGCCGGGACGGATCGTGAGCCCGACGGCGAGCGCCACGCTGAAGAGCAGGCTGCCGACGACGAGATCGCGGCGGCCGAGGTAGTAGGCGGCCGTGAGCATCGGCCAGATGAAGAAGAAGGGCGTCGGGCCGACCGGCTGGCTCACCGACACGATCGCGGCGATGTAGACGAAGCCCGCGATGATCGAGACGCGCGGGGTCGCGAGGCGCTGCGGCGCCCAGTAGCGGAGCAGCGAGAGGAGCACGCCCACGCCGGCGAGGGCGAGGTACGGGCCGTTGTCGGAGCGGTCCGGGTCCGGGAGGGCGATCACCGTCACGAGCGTGATGGCACCGGCGATGTACTCGATGGCGCCGGTGATGCGCATCTGGGCGAGGTCCTCGGCGGTGACGTCGGAGGCCTGGCGGCCGCCGGCGAGGAACCGGAGGATCTCGGATGAACGGAGGGATTGCACGAGGGGGGGGGATCGCTACGAGTCAGGGGCTGGTTGGTCCAGATATCGGAGCTTCCCAATCCCCGGGCGATCGGAATTCGGTAGGGGTGTGACGGCGTGATACGCGGCGGTACGCAGTTCTGCGGACGGTCGGCACCGCAGGCCGCGCTGAGCGGTGCACGCGCGACGCGCGTCACCATCGACCCGGTACGCCGTCACAAAACGGCCGCCGCCGCATACATGAAGGGCATGGATCATCCACTCGATCGGCTCGGGGACGCGGCGCTCATCGCCGCCACCCGCACCGACCCGGAAGCGTTCGCGGCGCTCTACCGACGCTACGAGCGTCCGGTGCTCGCGTACTTCGTGCGACGGGTGCGGTCGGCCGACCTCGCCGCCGATCTCACCGCGGAGACGTTCGCCGGGGCGCTGGCGTCGCTGCGACGCGACGCCGGTCCGGGCGGCGATCCCGCGGCCTGGCTGTTCGGGATCGCGAGGATCAAACTCGTCGAACTCCACCGGCGTGGCTACTCGGAGGACGCGGCGCGCAGGCTCCTGGCGATGGATCCCGTCGATCTCGACGACGGGCAGCTCGATGCGATCGACCAGCTCGCCCAGGACGATGCGGTCGAGGAGCTCGTGTCCGCCCTTCCCGCGCCGCAGCGCGAGGCGGTCGTCGCGCGGATCCTCGACGACCGCGACTACGGCGCGATCGCCGCCGACCTCGACGTCTCCGAGGCGACCGTCCGCCAGCGCGTGAGCCGCGGCCTCGCGGCCCTCCGCATCCGAATCGAAGGAACCCGATGACGACGCTCATCCCCGCGCTGGAAGCGCAGCTCCTGTTCGCCGCCGACCGGACCACTCCCGGTGCGGCTCCGTCCCCAGGGGCGTCCCGCCGTCGCGCCCGATGGGGTGGCCTGCCGCTCCTCGCGGTCGTGGCGGCCTCGCTCACGGTGAGCGCCGGCGCGTACGCGTCACGTGGCCTCTGGCTCCCGCAGCTCGGCGCGGACTCGTACGGCCACGCGCAGGCGACGGCCTCACCGCCGCCCGGCGCCGAGTCGAGCGTGCTCGGCGTCCTGCGCCGCGAGCAGTCCGACGCGGACCGGGACGTCGCCGTGCGGGCGGTCCTCCGGGACGCCGGTCCGTCGCTCGGGAAGATCCGGACGAACGCCGTCCGTCGGCTCGGCACCCTGCCGGACGGCCGTGTCGCGGTGCTCGTGCCTGCGCGGGTGCCCAAGGGGTTCGATCCGACGCTGCCGAACATGACCCAGGACCAGCTGCTGCTCGGGATCTACGACCCGGCGACCCACGGGACCGGCGGCTTCCTGACGTCCGATGCGCTCGGCATGCAGGCGGGCGATCTCATGCTTGCCGTCAGCCGCCGTCCTAGTGCGGAGCAATCGGCGCTGGGGCATGCGTTCCTGGAGCGCGAGGTCCGCGCCGGGCGGCTGGAGAAGTCCGCGGAACCGCCCTACTACCACGTGCTGTCGGTCGAGCAGAGCGAGCGTTACGCGCGTGCGACCGGGCTCCGGCCCACCGACCCCGACGTCTACGTCGGGGTCGTTCCGGACGGCGTCGCGGAGGTCCGCGTGGACGGCCACACGACGGTGCCGGTCGTGGGCAACTTCTTCGCGGCGCCGAGCACGCGAGGCTCCCGACACCCCGTCGTGTGGCTCGACGCGCACGGCCGGACCGTGCCGTTCGCCTCGACCATCGGCGCCTGGAAGTAGTCCGTCAGGCGCGTGCGGCGGGCGGCGACGCCGTCCGCCGCGTAGGCCGCGACGGCGTCCCGCGCCGTTTCGCGAGGCGCATCGCGAGCACCACGAGCACCGGCGCCACGCAGCCGAGCAGGATCACGGTCATCCAGACGGTGCCGTAGTCGCTGCCGGAACCGATCGTGTGGATCACCGCGGCGACCCAGGCCAGCCCGGTGAAGCGGTGGATCACGTTCCAGCGGGCGCCGAGCCGTTGGCGCAGGAACCCGGACATCCCGAGCACGATGATGCCGTAGCCGGCGGTGATCCCGAGCCCGGTGTAGAGCGGGCGGTAGGAGAGGGTGAAGGGGATCGCGAGCTCGCTGAGGGCCGGCTTGAGCCATGGGTCGAACAGCAACGAGACGACGTGCACCGCGAGCGCGACGACCGTGGCGATCCCGAGCGTTTGGTGGAGCATGCGGACGTCGCCGAGCTTGCCCGGGCCCTTGCTCATCCGGCCCGCGAGCGACAGGCCGAGCACGATCGACGCCGTCGACGTGACGAGGGCCACGATCCCGGCTGCGCGCGTGGTGATCCACGCGACGTTGAGATCGGCGAGCGCGGTGGTGGTGACCGCGAGGGTGCTCATCGCGGACGCTCTACGAGGCGCGTGAGGGTGCCGTAGCCCGGCACGTCGAACCGGGCGCGGGTCGCCGGACGGCGCACGGGCCGCTGCGACACCTTCGGCGGCGGGACGACGATCACGAGGCCGTTCGCGCAGACGATCACGCCGCCGTGCGGCAGCTGTGTGTGGGCCTGCGCCTCGCCACCGAGGAGGGCGGTCTTCGCGATGACCTCGGCCTCGAGGGCGGTCGGCGCGAGCGCGGTCACCTGCAGGACGCCGGTGTCGGCCGGGCGGCCGGTGCGCGGGTCGATGAGGTGGTGGCGCCGCTCGCCGTCCTGATCCCACGAACGGCGCGTGACGCCGCTCGTCGCCACGCCGCCGCGGGTCACGTGCAGGCGGTGCAGCACGCGGCTGCGGTCGTACGGATCGGTGATGTCGACGGCGCGCGGCTGGCCGGCGGTCCCGCCGATGCGGAGGTCGCCGCCGCAGTCGACGACCCACGACGGGGCGCCGCGGAGCAGCTCGGCGGCGAGGTCGGCCGCGAGGCCCTTCCCGATGCCGCCGCTGTCCAGGCGCAGCCCGGCGGGCCGCACGACGCACCCGTCGCCCGCGCGCACGTCGCGCCACGTGGCGGCGGGCGCGTGCGCGTCGAGGAGCGCCTGCTCCCCGGCGAGCGCGTGCAGCGCGGCGCCGAGCGCGTCCATCAGCTCGTGGCCGTCGTCGGCGAGTCGGTCCTCGGGCGCCGGGACCGGCGTGCCGGGCGCCCCGGCGAGCGTGGCCGCCGGGTGCTCGGTCAGGGCACTCGGGGTCGACGGTGCCCAGGGCCGGGCCGCGTCCTTCAGCCGGACCCGGTCGAGCTCGGCCCGGTCGAAGTGCGCCACGTACCCGGCGGCCTCGACAGCCGGCAGGACCGACGCATCGACGAGGCCGTCCGACCGGCGGCCCGCCCAACCGACGGCTTCGGCGAAGCGCTGCATCATCGGGCTTGCGGGCACGCGGTCGCGCGGGTCGGCGTTGAGCCGGCAGAGCTCGCTGGAGGCGTCGAACCGGCTCAGGCGCCGGTCGAACTCCGCGAGGAGCGCGACGGCACGGTCGAGGCGGTGCTCGGCCTGCGCCGAACGGCCCGGGCCGGCTTGGACGCGCAGCTCGACCCGGCCGCCGAAGCGGTCGAGGGTGCGGGTGCGCTCGCCGGGTGCGGGAGCGGTGCTGCGCGCACGCGTGGTGGCGGCGCTCGACGTGCTGCGGGTGCGGGGTACTGCGCTCATCAGGACTGGCTGGTCGAGACGCTGGAGGGCGTCTGGGTGGAGGTGGACGACGACGTGTCGCTCGAGCCGCTGTCGCTGCTCGTCGACGTGGTGTCGTCGCTGCTGGTGTCGGCGGAGCTCGTCGAGCTGCTGTCGTCCCAGGACGACTCGTCGCTGGAGGAGCCGTCGTAGCTCCAGTCGCTCGTGGTCTCGTCGGTCGCACCCGAGGCGTCGGTCGAGGTCGTGTCGTCCGAGGAGGAGGTGCTGTCGGTCGATGGCGATCCGGTCGAGGAGGTGGTTCCGGTCGACGTGGTCGACGCCCCGGTCGCGGCGGTGGAAGCCGTCGTCGTGGTCGCGGTGGCGTCGGAGCCGGCGACGGCGATGCCGAGCCAGGCGGCGACGAACAGGGTCGCCGTACTCGCGGCCCCGCGGATCTTGATGCGCCGCATGCGGGCGGCGCGGGGCGTCCGTCCCTTGGGCGGCGTCGGCCGGCGCGGGCTTGGCGGAGTCGGTGGCGCGGTGCTCATGCCACTACATTCGGACCGCTCCGTGAGTGGACCCTGAGAGCGCGCCGAGCGTCCTCTCAGGGTCGGGGACGTGCACCGCCCGCCACCGCGACCGCTCTATGATCGGCCGGATGCCGTCCCGGCTCCCGGTCCCCCGATCCGCCGCGACGGCGGCGCTCCTGCTCGTCCTCGGGCTGTCCGCGTGCGGGGAGAAGCCCTTGCCCGGCCCACCGACGAGCAAGGTCGACCCGTCGACCGCCGAGCACGCCCTCCGCGACTACCTCGACAACGACCGCTGCGACCTCCTCTCGGACACGATGGCCTCGGCGATCTCCCCGAATCCGAGCGACGGCCGCCTCGCCTGCGAGAACGGCGCGCTGCCGGTCGACGCGTACGTGCGCCCGGGGCAGTACACGATCACCCGCCGCGAGATCATCGACGGCAACGGCATCTTCTCGATCGCCCTCAAGGACGGCGGCACCCGCGACTACGTCCTCACACCCGGCGGCCCGGACAAGTTCCAGATCGACCAGGTCACGAGCCACACGACCGCCCTCATCGGCGAACCGCTCCGGCTCCAGGCGCGGCTCACCGCGACGTCGCCGCTCGTCGATGCGCGCGTCGTCGTCGATTCGATCGCCCGGATCCCGCGCAGCACGCTCAGCGACGACGAGTACACGAGCAGCCTCGACAAGTACTACAAGGCGCACATCACGATCACATCGAGGTCGAAGACCGCCGAGACGATCGGGTCGACCGCCTTCACCGTGGCGGAGGCCCACGGCGTGAAGCTCGCCGACTCGCAGATCCCCTTCTCGGACATCGGCCCGCTGCTGCCGCCGAACGTCGATCCGAAGGGCACGATCTCCGGCTACGTGTTCTTCGACGTCCCGAACGTGAAGGCCGCCAAACCCGGCCAGATCGTGCTCACGTACGGCAGCGGCGACACCGGCGCGAAGCTCGTGTGGACGACGCGCGCGGCGAAGGGCGTCGTCCAGGCGCCGACCACCTGACGCCGAGCGCTCAGCCCGCGATCACGGCATCGACTGCGGCCGCGGTCGGGACCGGATTCGACGCGGCGTAGCGGCGGTGCAGCATGAGCGGGTTGCCGTCCGGGTCGCGGAAGTGGGCCATGTGGCAGACCGACGTGTCCATGGTGTCCGCGCGAAACTCCACGCCACGGGCCTCGATCGTCGCCCGGGCCGCGGCGACGTCGTCGACGCGCAGCGCGAGCGGCCCCGTGAGCGGGGCGAAGGTGATCCCGACGGACTCGACGTGCAGCACGCTCAGGGTGACGTTCCCCGTGTCGAACTCGGCGCCGATCGCCGGCCCGTCGCCGCGCTGGTAGAGCGCGGTGCAGGGCAGTCCGAGCACGTCGCGGTAGAAGGCGACGGCGCGGCCCAGGTCCTGGGTCGGGATGGTCACGAAGTCGGTTGCGGTGGCGACCGGGGCGACGGCGGCGGAGGTGGTCATGCGGGGATCTTGCCTCACGCGGCTGGTCGGTCGCCGAGGTTCGCGCGGAACACGACATGCCCCGGAGGTCTGACCCGGCGCGGATCGAAACGGACGGCTCCGTTTCACGTTCTTGTCCGAGGCGCGTTGCCGCTCTAGTGTGGCGCGCATGCCAGCCCGCTCGCTCCTGCTCGGCGCCGCCGCCGCGCTCCTCCTCGTCCCGTCCCTCGCGCACGCGAACGTCGACACCGTCACGCTCAGCCAGAACGGTGACGCGGTCGTCGACCAGCCGAACGCCGCCACGTTCACGGCAAACGCCTTCTCCCAGGGCACCGGCGTCTCCGGGGCGACCTTCTACTACTTCACGACCGACTGCACCGACCCGTCCGACCCGGCGCAGTACGCGGGCAGCGTCGCCCAGGTCGCGAGCACCTACAACCCGACCTTCACGACGCCGGGCATCCACCATGTCTGTGTCGCCGTCTACAACGGCAACCCGTCGGACCCGAACACGTCGGCGTTCGACCGTTCCGGCGACATCCAGGTGACCGAGGTCGACCCGGGCCCGACCGCGAAGCTCGTGCTGAGCGCGACCCAGGCGACGACCGGCCAGTCGATCACGTTCGATGCGAGCGGCTCCACGAGCGCGGTGCCCGGCGGCCTCACGTACCACTTCGATGTCGACGGCGACACGAGCAACGGGTACGAGGTCGACAACGGCACGAACCCCGTCGTCGCCCATGTCTACGCGAACAATTTCAACCAGGCGGTGGGCGTCCAGGTGACGGACCGCGACGGCAAGTCGAGCAGCGCGAGCGTGCAGCTCACGGTGTCGACGCCGCCGGTGCTCGGCCCGCAGGGCGTCCCGGTCGACGCGAACGGCAAGGTGCTGCTGCCGCCGTCGATCTCCGACGGCCCGCTCGGCGTGGTGACGTTCACCTACGACAAGACCACGATCCAGCAGTTCCTCACGAGCGGCATGCAGGTCCACTTCCAGTGGGGTGCGGTCAACGCCAAGGCAGCCGTCAGCTACTCCCTCGTCACCTCGAAGAAGGTGAAGGGCAAGACGAAGAAGACGAAACTCCTCATCGCCGCCCCGAAGGACACCGTCTTCTACTCGCCGGGGTCGGGCTTCAGCCGTGAGGCGAAGGGCAAGGCTGCGACGGCGCTGCGCAAACTCAAGAAGGCCACCATCGAACTCGACTGGACCGTCACCAGCAAGCAGGGCGACAAGAAGACCGGCACGGTGACCGTGGTGATCCCGCAGGGTCAGCGGTAGGACCGGGCGGGCGTTGGCAGGGCCCGGCGGCGGCCGAGGCTCCGCCGCGCTCCGCAGGGTGGGCTCGGCGCAGCTAGCGCGAGCCCGCGGTGGCGCGTCCGGTGTACCCGGGGAACGCCTGGAAGGTGTTCTCGGGGTTCGCCCCGACCCAGGTCTGGAAGGCGTCCTCGGAGAGCTCCGCATGCTCGCGGACCTCGTCGACCCAGCGCACGAGGCGGCTCGCCGACTGGGCGCCGCTCTCCGTGCCGCGCTGGTGGACGCAGAACCCGAGCGGGCCGTGTCCTTCGTCGCTCACGCGGAGGTCGCCGCGACCCACGACACCCATCGACTGCACGAACGCCGCGCGGTCGTCGGTCTCGGTGAAGGTCAGAGTCAGATGACGGGGCACTCCCTCCAGTCTATGGCCGCGGTCAAACCCGCTGGAGACCGGCGGCATCGGACGGGCGTCTGCATGCCCTTCCCGGGGTCCGGTGGCAGAAGTAGGGTCCGGCGGGTGTTCCAGGGGAAGTTCCGTCGGCCCACCACGCACGTCCGGGGTGGCGCGGCGCTCGTCGCGGCCCTTGCCGTCGGCGGGGCGCTCGCGGCGACGGCCGTCGCCGCAGGGCTCGCCGGCGACCCCGACCCCACCTTCGGAACGGGCGGGGCGATCGACGTCGGTGGCCTGCCGAGCCCCGGCACCTTCGCGATCGCCGTCCAGCCCGACGGCAAGGTCGTGAGTTCCGATCCGGGCCGCGTGATCCGGCTGACGGCGGCCGGGCAACCGGACCAGTCGTTCGGGGTCAGCGGCGTCACCGCGTTCCCGGCGCAGGATGGCGCGGGACATGAGTTCGTCAACACGCAGGGCCTCGCGGTCGACAAGCAGGGCCGCATCCTGGTGGTCGGCGAGACCTTCTTCGCAGGCACCGAGGGTGATACAGCGCTGCTGCGGCTCCTGCCCGACGGCACCGTCGATCCGTCGTTCGGTTCGGGTGGCGTGCTCTCGATCAACGTCCTCGCCGGCCAGAACGAGACCGGGCAGGCCGTCGCCGTCGATGCGCAGGGCCGGTACGTGATCGCGGGCACCGTCGGCTCCGATGCCACGAAGCGGATGTCGGTCATCCGGATCTACGACACCGGCAACCCCGACACGACCTTCTCCGGCGACGGCCTGCTCACCCTCACGGCCTCGGTGGCCACCCAGAGCGAGTCCATCGCGTTCGACGGCACCGACATCGTCGTCGCGGGTGAGGAGCGGCCGGCTGCCGACACCACGCCCTCGGCAGGGGTCGTCGCGCGGATCAACACCTCCGGGACGCCCGTTCAGACGTTCGGCACGAACGGCCAGGCCAGGACGCCGCTGCTCGCGGGGATGCAGACGAACACCGTCGTCGCACTCCCGGACCACCGGCTGCGCCTCGTCGGAGGGACGGCTGTCGAGTCCGCGATGGCGAGCCAGCGCGGCGTGATCACGGGCTTCACCGCCACCGGTCAGCCAGACGCGGCCGTCGGTCCCGGCGGTCAGCGCGTCTACGACCTCAGCCCGGGAACCGGGTCGTCGTTCACCGCGGCGGCGGTCGTCGGATCGCAGCTGGTCGTGACCGGGATCGGTGGACTGCAGTCCGGCGCAACCGGGGTGACGCCGTCGCTGGGCCGGCTCTCGTTCGACGGGGCGCCCGACGCCGCGTTCGGCTCGGGCGGGTTCGTGGCCCTCGGGAGCGGATCCGGCTTCGACGTCGCGAGTGCCATCGCCGTCCAGCCCGACGGCAATCTCGTCACGACCGGGTTCACGGCGGACGCCGCATTCGAGAAGCTCACGACGCGAATCCGCCGGTCGCTCGGGCAGAACGTCCCGGTCTCGACGCCTGCACCGACGCCCGTCCCCACCGCAGTTCCGACGCCCGCGCCGACCCCGACCCCGGCGCCGAAGCTGCCGACGGTCCCGAGCAGCGTGAAGCTCTCCACGGCGCGCCTCTCGGACGGCCGAACGCGCATCAAGAGCGCCACCGTGAAGGGCCTGAAGAAGGGCGACGTCGTCACCTACGCCTGCGCGACGAAGGCCCGCGGCTGCACCAAGGCCGCGTCGGCCAAGACCACCGTCAAGACGGGCACGTCGCTCACGATCACCGCCCTGAAGAACCTCAAGCTCGCGCCCAAGGCCACGCTCACCATCACGGTCGCCCGCAGCGGCTACACCGCCAGGACCGTCACCTTCACGATGGTGAAGAAGAAGGCGCCGACCCAGACGTCGACGCCCTCCTAGGCCCTACGCCGTGATGCCCAGCGAACGCCCGATCACGAGCTTCATGATCTCGTTCGAGCCGGCCCAGATGCGGGTCACGCGGGCGTCGTTGTAGGCACGGCCGACCGCGTACTCCTCCATGTAGCCGTAGCCGCCGTGGAGCTGCACGCACACGTCGATGATGCGGCCCTGCACCTCGGAGGAGATGAGCTTCACCTTGGCGGCGTCGATCGCCGTGAGCTTGCCGAGGTTGTGGAGCTGGACGCAGTGGTCGATGTAGGCCTGGCAGGCGTCGAGCTCGGTGGAGATCTCCGCGAGCTTGAACTGGCTGTTCTGGAAACGGCCGATCGGCTGCCCGAAGGCACGGCGGTCCTGGACGTACTGGAGGGTGGCCTCGTAGGCGCCCTCGGCGTGGGCGAGGTTCGCGATCGCGCACGAGAGGCGCTCCTGCTCGAGCCGCTCCATCATGTAGATGAAGCCCTGGCCCTCCTCACCGATGAGGTTGTCGACCGGCACGCGGCAGTCGTTGAAGAACAGCTCGGCGGTGTCGGACTCCTGCTGGCCGATCTTCTTGAGCTTGTTGCCGCGTTCGAAGCCCGGGGCGTCGGTCGGGACGACGATCATCGAGACGCCCTTCGGACCGGCGTCGCCGGTGCGCACGGCGGTGATGATCGAGTCGGCGGAGCCGCCGTTCGTGATGAAGGTCTTCGCGCCGTTGATGACCCACTCGTCGCCGTCGCGGACGGCCGTGGTGCGCAGCGCGGCGAGGTCGGACCCGACCTCCGGCTCGGTCATGCCGATCGCGCAGAGGTTGTCGCCGGTGCAGAAGCTCGGGAGCCAGCGGGCCTTCTGCTCGTCGGTGGTGAGGTCGACGAGGTACGGCTCGCAGATGTCGACGTGGATGCCGACGCAGGAACCGAACGCCGCGCCGACCTTCGACAGCTCCTCGTTGAGGATCTGGTTGAAGCGGAAGTCGTGGATCTCGCTGCCGCCGTATTCGGCGGGGACCGCGATGCCGAGGAGGTCGAGCTCGCCGGCGGCCTTCCAGAAGGCGCGGTCGATGCCGTGCTCCTCGCGGAACCGCTCGGCATTGGGGAGGAGCGACTGGGCGACGAAGCCCTTGACCGCGTCGCGGAAGGCGTGGTGGTCGTCGTCGAAGATCAGGCGCTGCATGGCGTAGACGGTACCCGAGCGTTTTCGAACGCGGGTTACCGCGAGGTGCGGGCGGCCTTCTTCTCGCCGGGCTTCGCGCAGCGCGTGTTCCCGATGGACCCGTAGGCGCAGAAGTTCAGGATCCGCTCGCAGTTCTTGACCTTGTACGGGTTGCCGTCGAGGTGGATCTTCGCGGTGTCGTGCTTGCCCGGTCCGCAGTCGATCGTGCCCCGTCCGTAGTACGCGTAGACGAAGTCGTCGCCGGCGCCGCCGGTGACCGTGTTGCGGCCGTGGCTCGTGTAGATGTAGTCGTCGCCGTCGCCGCCGTACAGGTGGTCGGTCTGGCCGGACGAGTTGTTCTTCGGATCCC
>JAVHXX010000505.1:0-489 GCA_031119595.1 Patulibacter sp.
GGTGCTGACGTCGATGGAGGCGAGCGGCGCGGCGACGGCGTCGTTGATCTGGGCGTAGAGGTCCTTCTGGGACTTGGTCACGATGACGGTCCAGCCGAAGAGGTCGACGCTGACGCCGGGCTGGCCGACGGTCACCTTGCCGTTGAGCACCATGCGGCCGGTGAGGTCCTCGGGGTCGAACGCGCCCGCGGTGAGCGGGATCGTGACCTGGTTGCCGTTGCGGGTCGCCGGGGGCGTGGGGGTGATGTCGGCGCCGACGCTCTGGAGCGTCTGCAGGAGCGACGGGTCGAGGGTGAGCGTGGCGGTACCGGACTCGATCGGCAGCTCGCGGTTGATCACCTGCGCGGAGACCTTCGCGAACGAGCCGGACTTGAACCCGCTGCCGCCGACGGCCGCGTTGAGCTTCTTGGCGCCGCTCGCCGACAGCGAGAGCGCGGCGCCGGTGAGGTCGCCCTGCTGCTGCTTGACGATGGCCCGGTTGCCGACGCA
>JAVHXX010000505.1:499-3468 GCA_031119595.1 Patulibacter sp.
CCGGTGAGGTCGCCCTGGGCGACGTGGCTGAACTTCGCGGAGCCGCCCTTGAGCGAGCCGAGTTCGACGAGCTTGGAGCCGAGCTTCGCGACGACCTTCTTCTCGAGGCCCGGCTGGAGCGTGATCGACGTGAGCTTGACGGTGTGCGACCTGCCCTTGATGGACAGCCCGTTGAGGAGCACCATCGTGCCCTTCATCGTGGTCGGGTCCATCGCGGGGAGCTGCTTGGTCGACGGGTCGAGGGTCTTGTCGTCGGCGGCGGCCTCGAACTCGATCTTGGAGCCCTTCACGTCGGTGCCGTCGTCGCCCGAGCCGAGGCCCTTCAGGGCGACCCCGCCGGACTTCAGCTTCGACGCGGCGCCGCCGCTGAGCTGCCAGGTCGGCGAGCCGAACTCGAGCGCACCCGCGCGCGGGTTCGGGATCACGTCGGTCGGGATCAGCGTGGCCGCCTGCGCGACCGACGCGCCGACGAGCAGACAGCCGGCCGCGAGGCCGGTGGCGGCAGTGGCGTGGATTCGGTGGCGGATCATCGGGCTCCCTCGGTCGACTGGCGGCGTGCACCGGAGTCCCGGCCGGTGACGCGTGTCACAGACTACGCACCCGTAGGTACGAACGTGGCCGGTTGTCGGGCAACCCCGCGCAACACCTCCTGGAACCCCGTTCGCCCCCGAGGGTTGCGGTCCTGCGACGGACCCCGCCCCGCGGGCACGCGACGCCGCCGTGCTGGCCGGATCTTGGACATTGCGACGGACTTGGCGCCAGTCCACGGAGCCGACCCGCGCGCCCCTGTAGGTTGAGAGGAGCTCTTCGCCCTTCATACTCATCGCCGCGCCGCCCGCACCTGGCGGCCCGCCCTCAGGAGCCAACACGTGTCTTCAGACAGCTTCTCCAGCCGCTCAACCCTCGACGTCGGCGGGAAGTCGTACGAGATCTTCCGCCTCGACGCGCTGCAGTCGAAGTACGACGTCGCCCGTCTGCCGTACTCGCTGAAGGTCCTGCTCGAGAACCTCCTGCGCACCGAGGGCAACGGCGCCGTCACCAAGGAGTCGATCGAGGCGCTCGCCACCTGGGACGCCAAGGCCGACCCGGACACCGAGATCAACTTCACGCCTGCTCGCGTGGTGCTCCAGGACTTCACGGGCGTGCCGGCCGTCGTCGACCTCGCGGCCATGCGTGACGCGATCGCCGAGCTCGGCGGCGACCCGGCGAAGATCGAGCCGCTCGTGCCCGCGGAGCTCGTCATCGACCACTCCGTCCAGGTCGACTACTTCGGCCAGTTCGACGCCGCCGCGAAGAACGCCGAGAAGGAGTTCGAGCGCAACAAGGAGCGGTACCAGTTCCTGCGCTGGGGCCAGGACGCCTTCGACACCTTCAAGGTCGTCCCGCCGGACACCGGCATCGTCCACCAGGTCAACCTCGAGTACCTCTCGCGCGCGGTCTTCATCAACGACAAGACCGGCCAGGCCTACCCCGACACCCTCGTCGGCACCGACTCGCACACCACGATGGTCAACGGCCTCGGCGTGCTCGGCTGGGGCGTCGGCGGCATCGAGGCGGAGGCGGCCATGCTCGGCCAGCCGATCCCGATGCTCATCCCGCAGGTCATCGGCTTCAAGCTCACGGGCCAGCTGCCCGAGGGTGCCACCGCCACCGACCTCGTCCTCACCGTCACCGAGCTGCTGCGCAAGGAGGGCGTCGTCGGCAAGTTCGTCGAGTTCTTCGGCGCCGGCGTCACCGCCCTCCCGCTCGCCGACCGCGCGACCATCGGCAACATGAGCCCGGAGTTCGGCTCGACCGCCGCGATCTTCCCGATCGACGAGGAGACCATCCGCTACCTCCAGTTCACCGGCCGCTCCGCCGAGCAGGTCGAGCTGGTCGAGGCGTACGCGAAGGCCCAGGGCCTCTGGCACGACCCGTCCGAGGAGCCCACCTTCACGAAGGTCGTCGAGCTCGACCTCGGCGACGTCGTCCCGTCGATCGCCGGCCCGAAACGCCCCCAGGACCGCATTGCCCTCACCGACGGCCAGACCGGCTTCCACACGTCGCTGAAGACGATCCTCGGTGAGGACGCGACCGTCGAGCGTGGCGAGGCCCGCATGGCCGGCGAGGGCGGCGTCGCGTCGCTCACGCGCACCACGAAGCCCACGCCCTGCACCCTCGGCGACGAGTCCTTCGAGCTCGACCACGGCCACGTCGTGATCGCCGCGATCACCTCCTGCACGAACACCTCGAACCCGTCCGTGATGGTCGCCGCCGGCCTCGTGGCCCGCAAGGCACGCGCGCTCGGCCTCACCCGCAAGCCGTGGGTGAAGACGTCGCTGGCCCCGGGCTCGCTGGTCGTCACCGAGTACCTCGACAAGGCCAACCTCACCGACGACCTCGACGCCCTCGGCTTCAACCTCGTCGGCTACGGCTGCACCACCTGCATCGGCAACTCGGGTCCGCTCCCGGCCGAGGTCAGCGCGGCCGTGCAGGCGAGCGATCTCGCCGTCACCTCGGTGCTCTCGGGCAACCGCAACTTCGAGGGTCGCATCAACCCCGACGTGAAGATGAACTACCTGGCCTCGCCGCCGCTGGTGGTCGCCTACGCGATCGCGGGCACCATGGACATCGACCTCACGTCCGGCGTGATCGCCGTCGACAAGGACGGCAACGACGTCTACCTGAAGGACATCTGGCCGACGACCAAGGAGGTCGCCGACACCGTCGAGGCCAGCCTCGCCGCGGAGCAGTTCGTCGATTCCTACGGCAAGGTCTTCGACGGCGACGCGAACTGGCAGGGCCTCGACATCCCCACCGGCGACCGCTACGAGTGGGACCAGGACTCCACGTACGTGCGCCTCGCGCCGTACTTCGACGGGATGCCGGCCGAGCCGGAGGCCGTCACCGACATCGAGGGCGCCCGCGTACTCGCGAAGCTCGGCGACTCGGTCACCACCGACCACATCTCGCCGGCCGGCGAGATGTGG
>JAVHXX010000506.1 GCA_031119595.1 Patulibacter sp.
CCTGCGGCGTCACGTTCACCTTCGGTGGGGTGAAGATCAGCCTGGAAGGCCAGGTCGAGGACACCGGCGGCCACGGCATCCCCGGCCCTATGCGGCGGGCGAGATGGTGGGCGGCCTGTTCTATCACAACTATCCCGGCGGGACCGGGCTCACGTCGGGCGCCGTATTCGGACGGCTGGCCGGCACCTCGGCGGGCCAGGCAGCACTGAGCTGGAGGGCGACGTCGGACACAGCCCCGCAGTATGACCGTGCGCACGCATCCGGTGCGCTGCGGTCAGTGTGCGAGCGGCGGGCGCTCGCGGGAGCGCATCCAGATCGCGAGCGCGCCACCGAGCGCGACCATGATCACCGAGGTGATCTGCGCGACGGTCAGGAAGCCGTCGACGTCCGGGTTGCGACGCCAGAACTCGATGATGAACCGCTCGACGCCGGTCCCGATGAGGTAGAGCGCGAACAGCCACTGCGGCGAGAGACGGTCGCGCAGACGCCAGAGGACGAGGGCGATGAGGCCGACGAAGAACGTCTCGAAGATCGGGGTCGGCAGCACGGCGAGCTTCGTCGGCACCACGCCGTGTGGGTAGGACATCGCCCACTTCACGGTCGACGGGACGCCGTAGTCGCCGTCACCCGAGACCTGGCACCCGATGCGGCCGAGGGCGTAGCCGAGCGCCAGCGGCGCGGTGGCCGCGCCGGCGAGGTCCCACATCGACACCTTCCGCCACCGGGCGAAGGCCAGCACCGCGAGGGCGCCGCCGATCGCACCGCCGTACCAGGTGAGGCCGGAGCTGCCCACGAGCTGGTGGACCGGGTCGTGCACGAGCGCGCTCGGGTCGCCCACCGCCCACCAGATCCGTGCGCCGGCGATGCCGCCGACGAGCGCCGCGCCCGTGGCCTCGTAGGCGAGGTCCGGGTCCCAGCCGAGTTCGGCGAAGCGGCGGTACAGCACGGCGCCGGCCGCCAGGAAGGCGAGCGCGACGCACAGCCCGAACGACTGGATCGTCAGCGGGCCCAGGTGGATGGCGCGGATCACCCGCGGGAGCCTATTAGAGGTAGTTCATCGGGTTCGTCACCGCGCCGTTGATGCGCACCTCGAAGTGGAGGTGCGGCCCGGTGGAGTGGCCCGTGTTGCCCGAGAGACCGATGACCTGCCCCTGCGTGACGGTCTGGCCGACCTTCACGAGGAACTTGCTCTGGTGGCCGAAGCACGTCGAGAGCGTGGCGGTGTTCTGGAGGCAGGTGTAGTTGCCGTAGCCGCTGACCCAGCCGGCGATCGCGACCTTGCCGCCGAGCGGAGCCCGGATCGGGGTGCCGATCGGCACGCCGATGTCCATGCCGGGGTGGCAGGCCTCCCAGGCGCGCCGCTCGCAGAACGGCGCCGTGATCGGGCCGTTCACGGGCCAGATCATGGTGCCGTTGCCCTTCTTGATCGGGCCGAGCGGGCCGGCGCCGGCGAGCTTCGCGGCGATCGTCGCCTGCTGCTTCTGCATCGCGCCGAGGTCCTCTTCGAGGTCCTTGCGCTCGGTCTTCACGTGCGTGAGGAGTTCGCGCTTGCCGTTGCGGGCCTTGCGCACGGTCGACTGCACGCTGGCGACGTCGGTCCGGACCTTCGCGACGGCGTCGCGTTGCGCGGTGATCTGCGCCGTGATCTTCTGCTGACGCTTCTCGATCGCGCTCAGCTTGGTGGCGGTCGCGGTGGCGTCGGTCTTGGCGCTGCGGACCAGCGTGATGATGTTCTGGTCCTGGCGGGCGAGTTTGGAGACGTACTCCCCACGCTCGATGATCTGCTCGAATCCACCGGCCTCGACGAGCACGGTGATGAGGTCCGGGCGACCGTTCTTGTACTCCTGCACGACCCGTTCCGACAGCGTGGTGCGGGCTTCGCGCAGACGCTTCTGGAGTCGGACCATGCGGGCGCGCTGCTCGCGGAGCTGCGTCTGCGTCTCGTCGAGCGCCGAGCGCTTCGTCGTGAGGTCCTTGTCGATCGTCGACTGTTTCGCGCTCAGGGTCTTGAGCCGCGATTCGAGCGCGTTCACGCGCGTCGTGTAGGCGGTGATGTCGCGGGTGAGCACCTTCTCGGTGCCCTTCTTCGCGTTCACCTTGGCCTGCGTCTTGGCGATCTTGCTCCCGAGCTGAGCAGCGGAAGGCGCGGACGAGCCGAGCATCGGCGAGACGGCCCAGAGCGTGAGGGAGGCACCCACGACCCCAGCAGTAATCGTGCGGCGACGCATTCGACCAAGGACTCTAGCGGTGAGCAGGTGTTTCAGGCGCAAGTTCGCCTGCGGTCACGACCGTCCGGGCGCCACGTGGGGTCACGCCTCGGCTACGTCGCGCGGCGCAAGGTCAACCACAAGCGCTGAGCGAGATCCGCTCAGCTCACCGAGACCGTGAGCCGCCAGGCGAACCGGCCACAAACCCGGCGGAAGATGCAAGCGGGATCCGCTCAGCTCCCCATGCTCGCCGACCCGTAGAACGACCGAGACCGGCACGGTGGCCGGTCTCGGTGCGAAGCGGATGCGGGGCTCGGGGCCTAGTAGCCGTCCGGATGCCGTGCCTTGAAGCCCTTGGTGGTGCGGAGCACCGGGCGCCAGCGGGGGCCCTTGTCGCCGGACGGGTCGCCGGAGGCGGAGGTGTCGAGGCGGAGGCCGGCGATGACGGTGAAGGCGTGGCCGGCGTTCGCGTAGACGGTGATCCACTGGCCGACGCCGGCGTCTTCCCAGTTCATGAAGCTGCCCGAGTCGAGGGGCGTGTCGAGGAGGTCGCCGCCGTGGAGGGCGAAGCTGACGGTGCCGGAGCAGTCGTAGGCGGTGTCGTTGAAGCGACGGTGGCCGCCGCCGTAGCGGTAGGGCTTGCCGATGAGCTTGTTGGCAGCCCAGATGGCCTGCTGCACGGCGAGCGGCGCGAGGGCCGGCGCGGCAGCGGTGCCGTCGTCCTGGAGGACGGCGACGGAGCCGGGGACGGTCGGGTTGGTGACCGTCGTCGGGGCAGCCGGGGTGTCCAGCGTGATGCCGCCCCCGGTCTGGGCGGATGCGGAGCCGGCGGCGGTCGCCGAGAGGGCGACGGCGAGCGCGAGCGTACGCAGGACTGAGCGAGTGGAAGTCATGTGTTGGGGGCGCCTCCGGAGTTAGCTGACGGCCTCGCGCAGTGCGCGTCTCCCTGCTTCCAGCGAGGAGATTCGGCCCAGTGGGGGTTTTGGTTCCCCCGGTCGGCCCCTGTGGGGTCGATTCGGCGTGAACGGCAAGGTACCACATCATCTGGGCGGAACCTTGCTCTTTCGGGACTGGCGTAACAGCGCTATGGACGCTCCTCTGCCGGCCTGAAGCCTGTTCTTCGGCTGCTTCTTTGGTCGGTGCGAGCGGTCGTCACCTGAAGCCTCCTGTGCGCCACGCCACGGTTCCTGGCGCGCGCACGGCCCCACTTTCCGGGCCCGTGGTGGCGGGTCCGCACGCCGGTGTCCCTCGA
>JAVHXX010000507.1 GCA_031119595.1 Patulibacter sp.
CGGCGGCGACGCCCGTGAGCCACTTCTGCGCCAGGACCCAGTCCTTGTTGTAGGACAGGTTGTAGTAGCACCCGGTCGCGGCGTACTCCTTCGCGGCCTGCACGTACAGGTCGTCGTCACCGGAGGCGACCGCCTGGTTCAGCTTCGCGTCGACGGCCGGGACGTCACACCCGAAGTAGTTGATGCCGCCCGACTTGTCCCAGAACACGTGTCCCCACATGTACGGTGAGCCGCCGTCGGGGCCGTTGTTGCCGTCGAAGAAGGCGTCCGGTCCCTTGCTCGGGTCGTTGATCCAGCCGAAGACCTGCGACGTCGGGTAGGACTTCGCGGTCGCCGTGATCCCGATCGCCTGCAGCTTCGCGGCCTGGATGTTCGCCATCTGCTGGGCGTTCGTGTTGCCGCTCGCGTACCCGATCGTCATGCTCGTGCCCTTCGGCAGGTCGGCGGCGTACGCCTTGAGCACCGACGGCTTGTAGGTGAGCTCCTGCTCGTCCTCGCCCCCGGGGATCATGCCCTTCGCGTAGAGCGTGGTCGCCGGCTCGGAACGACTGCCGAGGACCTGCTGCACGAGCGACTTCTGGTCGATGCTCCGCAGGAAGGCGAGGCGCGCCTCCTTCGAGCTGAAGAAGTCCCGGGACGGGTTCAGCGTGACGAGGGCGGACTGCAAGGTCGGGAGCATGTAGCTCGCGTACTGCTTCGAGTCCTCGTACTTCGACAGGCTCGACGACGGCAGCGCGGCGACGACGGCGGAGACGTCACCGCGGTCGAAGGCGAGCTGCAGCGCGGAGACGTCGGAGTAGATCGGCAGCTTCACCGTGGTGAACGGCGACTTGGATCCCCAGTAGTCGTCGTAGCGCTTGAGCGTCCACGAGGTCCCCGGGTCCGCCGAGCTGATCTCGTAGGCACCGGTCCCCGCGTCGTGCGTCTGGAGCCAGGTCTGCGCCTGGTCCGACCCCGCGTGTGCCTTCAGCGCCGTGGGGGACTCCATCTTCGGACCGAACGGCGACGCGAGGTAGTCGAGGAACGCGGAGTTCGGCGCGTCGAGCGTCACGACGGCGGTCTGGGCGTCCGGCGTCCGGACGCTCTTCACGCCCTCGACCATGTACGCGGCACCACCCTTCACGGCGATGCGTCGGTCGAACGCGACCTGCACGGCCGCCGAGGTGAACGGGGTGCCGTCGTGGAAGGTGACGCCCTTGCGGAGGTGGAACGTGTACGTCGTGTTGTCGTCGCTCACGTCCCACGAGGTCGCGAGGCGCGGCGCGATCTTCACCGAGTCGGTGTCGTTCGCGTACTGGACCAGGCCCTCGTAGGTGTTGAGCACGATCGCGAGACCGTTGTTGGCGTAGTAGACGTCGGGGTCCGGCGGCTGGCCGATGTCGCCGAGCAGGCCGACGGTGAGGGTGCCGTTCGTCGGCGCGGGGTTCGCGCTGGTCGCGCTCCCGCTGCCGGAGCACGCGGCGAGGGCGAGGAGGGGCAGGACCGCGGCGGCGGCGAGTGCGACGCGTGTCCGCTTGCGGAGTGTGCTGAGCCTCACGGGGTCTCCTTCGGGTGGGTGGTGCCGGTGGGTGTGGTGGTGCCGGGGTGGGACTGGGCCGCGTGCGTCTCAGGCGAGACGGGGGTCCGCGGCGGTCTGGAGGACGTCGGCGACGGTGTTCACGACGACGTAGACGGCGCCGAGCACGAGCGTGACGGCGGCGATGGCGGGGAAGTCCGAGGTCGGGATGCTGTTCGCGAGGTAGTTGCCCATCCCCGGCCAGCTGAAGACCTGCTCGACGACGACGTCGCCGGCGAACATGAAGCCGAGCTGCAGTCCGGCCATGGACAGCGCCGGGCCGACCGCGTTCCGGACGACGTGGTGGGCCAGGATGCCGGCCTCGCCGAGGCCCTTCGACCGGGCGGTCCGGACGTGGTCGGCGGCGAGGGTGGTCTCG
This sequence comes from Patulibacter sp., assembly GCA_031119595.1. Lineage (GTDB taxonomy): Bacteria > Actinomycetota > Thermoleophilia > Solirubrobacterales > Solirubrobacteraceae > JAGIBJ01. The sequence continues at coordinate 1,935 of JAVHXX010000507.1, forward strand.
AGGCCCGCGCGGAGGATGCGGCCGATCGCCAGTGCCGGCGCGATCGCCAGCACCGTCGCCGGGAGCACGAGGTGCGCGAGCTCGGAGCCGGGTCCGCTGTCGCCCCGACCGGACGCCGGGAGCCATCCGAGCTGTGCGTAGAACAGGATGATCCCGCCGAGCGCGAGCAGGAACGGCGGGGCCGTCGCACCGAGCAGCAGCACCCCGCGGTACACGCCGGAGAACGGCCACGACAGGGCGGCGGAGGCCGCGAACAGCGCGGCCAGGACGAGGGCGATGACGAAGGCGGCGAGGACGAGCTCGACGGTCGCGGGCAGGGCCGAGGCCAGGTCGACCGCGACGGGTCGGTGCGTGCGGAAGGACGTCCCGAAGTCCCCGTGCAGCGCCCCCGCCAGGAACCGGAGGAACTGCACGGGCAGCGGGTCGTCGAGCCCGAGGCGGAGCCGTTCGGCGGCGACGGCCTGTCGTGACGCGTTCGCGCCGAGCGCGGCACGGGCGGGGTCGCCGGGCGAGACCTGCTGCAGCAGGAACACGACGGCGCTGAGCACGAGCAGGACGGCCACGAGGGAGCCGAGACGTCGGAACAGGAACCGGGTCATGTCGGTCACCTCCTGGTGACGAGGGTTCGGATGCCGTCGCCGGCGAGGTTGGAAACGAGGCTGAGGACGAGGACCGCGACGCCGGGGACCACCGGCACCCACCACGCGCTCAGGAGCAACTGGGTGTTCGCCGCCGTGTCAGCGCCGAGTTCAGGGGCGGGGGACGGCTGCCCGAGCCCGAGGAAGGACAGGCCGGCGAGCAGCAGGACGACGTTGCCGATGTCCAGGCTCGCGGTGACGACGGCGGTGGGGACGGCGCCGGGCACGACGTGCCGGAACACGAGGCGGGCGCGACCGACGCCGGCGACCCGGGCGGCCTCGACGTGCGGGCGGGCTGCGATCGAGCGGATCTCCGAGCGGATGATCCGCGCGTAGTAGGGCCACCAGACGATCGAGATCCCGACGAGGGTGTTCGTCAACCCCGGCCCGAGCGCGGCGACGATCGCGATCGCGACCAGGGTCGACGGCAGGGCGAGGAAGAGGTCGGTGACGCGCATCAGCACGGTGTCGACCCATCCGCCGGCCACCCCGGCCGTGACCCCGACGAGCCCGCCGACGAGCAGCCCGACGGCGACCACGGCCAGGGCCGAGAACCACGAGGTCCGCAGGCCGTAGAGCGTGCGGGAGAGGACGTCGCGGCCGATCGAGTCGGTCCCGAGCAGGTGTCCCGGCGTGCCGATCGGCAGCTGGACGCCGCCGACGGGCTGGATCGGGTCGGCCGGCGCGAGGACGTGCGCCAGCAGCGCGACCACGGTCAGGACGCCGAGCAGGCCGACGAGCACCCACGCGGTCCGCCGGCCGGCGTGCACGCCGCCGGTCAGCGCGGCCGGCGAGAACCGTCGGGTGACGGCGACGGCGCTCACCGGGCCACCGCGATCTCGGGGACGGAGGCCACGAGGGTGCGTGTGTACGGCTCCTGCG
>JAVHXX010000508.1 GCA_031119595.1 Patulibacter sp.
CGCTGCGCGGCGAGCTCGACGACGCGTTGAAGGCCGTTCTCCTGCGCCAGGGCCTGCTGGCCCTCGGCGGTGCGCTGCTCGGCGGAACCATCGCCTCCCTGCTCTGGCACGCGGCAGGCGTCCGCGGACGGCGCCGCCTCCTGCTCCCGCCGTTCAAGGGGCAGCGGATGAAGGCGTACGAGTCGACCATCCAGGCGATCGCGCACGAGCAGTTCGACCACTTCCCGGTCGGCACGCCGTTCGCGGTGAGCGAGGCGATGCAGACCATCACGCTCCGGGCGATCCTGCGCGCGGTCTTCGGCGCCACCGGTCGCGACTTCGACGAGCTCGAGCAGCTCCTGCCGCCATGGACGGAGCAGGGCTCGCGGCTGTCGGTGTTCCCGCAGCTCCACAAGGATCTCGGGCCCTACAGCCCGTGGGGCCGGTTCCTGCGGCTGCGGGCCCGGATCGACGAGATCCTCGACCGCCTCATCGCGACGGCCAAGTCCGACCCCGACCTCGACGAGCGCCCGGACATCCTCGCCTCGCTCGTCCAGGCGACGCACGCCGACGGCTCCCTCATGACGAACGAGGAGATCCGCGACCAGCTCGTCACCATGCTCGCCGCCGGCCACGAGACCACCGCCCACCAGCTCAGCTGGGCGGTCGAGCGGCTCTCCCGCAACCCCGGGCCGCTCGCAAAGCTCGTCGAGGAGATCGATGCTGGCGACGGCAAGTCCTACCGCGACGCGACCATCCGCGAGGTCCAGCGCACCCGCCCGGTGATCTTCTTCGCCGGCCGCGTGACGATGCAGCCTTACGACCTCGCCGGCTACCGCCTCCCGCGCGGCGTGCTCCTCGCCCAGGCCGCAGCGCTCACGCACTTCGACCCGCGTCTCTTCGACGACCCGCACCGGTTCAACCCGGACCGGTTCGTCGACAAGCTCCCGGACACCTACGCCTGGATTCCGTTCGGCGGCGGCGTGCGCCGCTGCATCGGGGCGACGTTCGCGCACATGGAGATGGACGTCGTCCTCCGGGAGCTGCTCACGCGGTTCACGCTCGAGCCGACCAGCCGGCCCGACGAGCGCTGGAAGTTCCGCGGCGTCGCGACCGCGCCGCGCAACGGCGGCGTCGTCACCCTGCGCCGCCGCTGACGGCCCGGGCGGCCGCGTCGTCTCACCGCGCGGCACCGACCGGAACGCCCGGGGCATCCCAGTCGATGTGGTGCCCGAACAGCCACGCCTGCTTCTCCATCGCCTTCGGCGTTGCGGCCGCCTTGAAGATCATGGGCAGGATCGCCGCGTAGACGTGCCGCATCACGGGACCGGGCGTCTTCGTGCCGCCCATCTTCGCGCCCCACGCCACGACCTTCTCCACGCGCACGCGGCGCCGTGCCTCGTACGCGACGAACGCCGCCTGTGGCGACGGGGCGTCCCGCAGGCACTGCGCGAGCACGACGGCGTCCTCGCAGGCGAGCGACACGCCCTGGCCGGTCGAGGGGGACACGGCGTGGGCGGCGTCGCCGATGATCACGGCCCGGCCGCGGTGCCAGGTCGGCACGCGCGGCAGGTCGAACTGGTTGCCCAGGAGCACGTCGCCCGGGGTCGAGGCGATGATCTCGGCGGCTGGGCCTGCGTCGTCGGCGAACAGTGCGGCGAGGCCTGCCTTGCGGGCCTCCGGCGTGAGGGCCGCAAGCTCATCGACCGACCGCTCTGCCTTCGCCGGCGGGTTCGCGAACCACCACACCTCGCCGTCCGGGGCGACGGTGTATCCGAAGAACGACCGCCGCCCCCAGATCATCCGGTAGTCGCCGCCGTCGGGAGCAACGACGTCCGTGCGGGTGAAGGCACCGGCGTTGCCCATCCCGGTGTAGCGCGGCGCGGGCGCCGACGGGTCGATGAGGGCGCGGACCGTCGACCGCAGGCCGTCGGCACCGATGAGCACTGCCCCGGTCGCCGACGACCCGTCGGCGAAGCTGGCCGTGATCGCGCCCCCGTGGTCGTCGATCCCCGTGAGCCGGCGGCCGTGGTGGATCGGGATGCCGCGGTCCGTCGCGAGGTCGGTGAGGGTCGCGTAGAGCTCGGAGCGGCGCAGCGTGCGGGTCCTGGTGCCGTCGGCGAGCACCGGCCCGATCGGCATGGCCCCGAGCGACGTCCCGGCGGCATTCGCGAAGCGGATCTGCCCCGTGGGGAACCCGAGCCCTCCGATCGCGCCCGCGGCCCCGATCGCCGCAAGGGCGTCGAAGCCGTTGACGGCGACGGTGAGGAACACGCCCTGGTCGAGACCGGCGGAGTGGTCGTAGGCCTCGAAGATCTCGGGCTCCCACCCCGCCCGCCGGAGCGGCCGCGCCGCGCCGGGTCCGGCGGGCCCCGCCCCCCTGGTCAGTGCTCGTGTGATGCGTGCCACCATTTCGTTCGTTCGGCCGAACGAAATAAATGTACCGATACAGTTCCGGCATGCCAACCGGGCGTCCAGAGCCGTCGACGACGCCCACCCCGTCGCGCGCCGAACTCCTCGCACAGCTCGAGCTGGCCGGTCGCGAATCGAGCGCCGCGACCGTGATGTTCCACACGGCGGTCGCGGCGAAGCAGGGCCTCTCGGCGACCGAGGAGAAGGCCCTCGACATCCTCATGCGTCGCGGCCCCCTCACCCACGCCGAACTCGCCGCCGAGACTTCGCTCGCACCGGCGTCCGTGACCGACCTGATCGGCCGGCTCGAGAGCAAGGGCTACGCGAGCCGCGAGCGCCATCCGGACGACGGCCGCCGCGTCCTCGTCCGCGTGCACGAGGACAAGGTCTACGCCGCCATGGTGCCGCTCTTCACCCCCTGGGTCGCCGCCCTCCACGCGCTCTACGAGACGTTCACCGACGACCAGCTCGTCGCCGTCGAGCGGTTCCTGCGCGAGGCCGCCGTGGCACAGCGCGCCGCCGCCGAGCAGCTCCGGGCCGGAGACGCCTGACATGTCCGAGTCGGCGCTGCAGGTCCGGGTGCGGGCGTCGATCGCGACGCTCGGCGGGTACTGGCGACCGGCGAACGCCGCGATCCGTCTGCTCGAAGAACTCGGCGAGCTCGCCGAACACGCCCTCGACCCGCTCCTGCCGCGCGACGCGCTCGCCGGCGAGTGCGCCGACCTCTGGATCATCACGACGGCGCTCGCCGACCAGTTCCACGCGTTCGTCGGCGAGCCGCGGACCCCGGCGGCACCGCCCGCCGACGCCGCCCAGCAGCTCGCCGAGCTCGTCGCGGCCGGCGGCCGCATCGGCCGGATCGTCAACCACTACGACGGTCCGAAGACCCCGCGTTCGTTCGACGGCTGGACCACGCTCGAACAGGCCGTCGCCGCCTTCCACGCCCACCTCACCGGCTACGCCGCCCTGCACGAGGTCGACCTCCTCTCCGCCGTCGAACGCACCCTCGACCGCAACGTGGCCGTCGATGCCGGCCGCTTCGCGCGCAGCTACGACG
>JAVHXX010000509.1 GCA_031119595.1 Patulibacter sp.
CGTCGAGGGCGCGGCCCGGCAGAAGACGCCGAACGAGATCGCGCTGTCCGTGCTGCTCTCCTCGCTCACGATCGTCTTCCTGCTGGCCGTCTGCACCCTGCAGCCGCTGGCCGCGTACTCCGGCGGTGAGCAGCAGGTGATCGTGCTCATCGCGCTGCTCGTGTGCCTGATCCCGACGACGATCGGCGCCCTGCTGAGCGCGATCGGCATCGCCGGCATGGACCGCCTCGTGCAGCGCAACGTCCTCGCGATGAGCGGCCGCGCGGTCGAAGCTGCGGGCGACGTGTCGACCCTGCTGCTCGACAAGACCGGCACCATCACCTACGGCAACCGCCAGGCCGCCGAACTGCTGCCGGCGCCCGGCGTGGACGAGGTCGACCTCGCGGCCTCCGCCCGCCGCTCCTCGCTCGCCGACGAGACCCCCGAGGGCAAGTCGATCGTGGTCCTCGCCGATCGGATCCTCGCCGACGCGGGCCGCTCCCCCGAGGCCGGCAGCGCCGAGGCGACGTTCGTGCCGTTCAGCGCCGAGACCCGCATGAGCGGCCTCGACCTGGGCGGCACGAGCACCCGCAAGGGCGCCGGCGACTCGGTCCGCGCGTGGCTCGCGGAGCACGACGCCGTTATGCCACCCGAGGTCCTCGAGGCCGCGTCCGACGTCGCCCGCCGTGGCGGCACGCCGCTCGTCGTCGCCGAGGCCGTCGACGGCACGGCCCGCGCCCTCGGCGTGGTCCACCTCAAGGACGTCGTGAAGGAGGGCATGCGCGCGCGGTTCGACGAGCTCCGCGCCATGGGCATCCGCACGGTGATGATCACCGGCGACAACCCCCTCACGGCCGCCGCGATCGCCGAGGAGGCCGGCGTCGACGACTTCCTCGCCGAGGCCAAGCCGGAGGACAAGATGGCCCTGATCCGCAAGGAGCAGGAGGGCGGCAAGCTCGTCGCGATGACCGGCGACGGCACGAACGACGCGCCGGCGCTCGCCCAGGCCGACGTCGGCGTGGCGATGAACTCGGGCACGAGCGCCGCGAAGGACGCGGGCAACATGGTCGACCTCGACAGCGACCCGACGAAGCTCATCGAGATCGTCGAGATCGGCAAGCAGCTGCTCATCACGCGCGGCTCGCTCACGACCTTCTCGATCGCGAACGACGTCGCCAAGTACTTCGCGATCCTGCCGGCGATGTTCGCGGTGCTCTACCCCGGGCTCGGCACGCTCAACGTCATGGGGCTCGCGAGCCCGAAGTCGGCGATCCTCTCGGCCGTCGTCTTCAACGCGCTCGTGATCGTCGCGCTCATCCCGCTCGCGCTGAAGGGCGTGAAGTACACACCCTCCTCGGCGTCGGCGCTGCTGCAGCGCAACCTCCTGATCTACGGCCTCGGCGGGCTCGTCGCGCCGTTCGTCGGGATCAAACTCCTCGACCTCGTCATCTCGCAGATCCCGGGCATCGCGTGATGCCCGCCGCCGCTCCGACCACCGCCGCAGAAGGAGCCGCCCGATGAGCGCTCTCGCCAGTCCCGTCCGTCAGCTCGCCGCGGGCTTCCGCGTGCTGCTCGTGCTCACCGTGATCCTCGGGATCGCCTACCCGCTCGCCATCACGGGCATCGGGCAGGTCGTCTCGCCCGGCGCCGCGAACGGCTCCCGCGTCGAACTCCACGGCAGGACGATCGGGTCGTCGCTGATCGCCCAGCCGTTCACGGGCGCGCAGTGGTTCCAGCCGCGCCCGTCGGCCGCCGGCGACGACGGCTACGACACCCTGAGCTCCTCCGCGAGCAACCTCGGCCCGAACAACCCCGACCTCGTGAAGACCATCGACGAGCGCAAGGCGGCGTACGCGAAGGCGAACGGCGTCCCGGTCACGCAGGTCCCCGCCGACGCGGTCACGGCGAGCGGCAGCGGCCTCGACCCGGACATCTCCCCGGCGAACGCGCGCATCCAGGCGGTGCGGGTCGCGAAGGCCCGCGGACTCGATCCCGGGAAGGTGCTCGCGCTCGTGGCGGCGCACGCCCGGGGCCGCGCGCTCGGCATCCTCGGCGACGCGCGCGTCAACGTCCTCGAACTCGATCTGGCCGTCGCGGCGATGTCGACCGAGTAGAACGGGTCCGATGGCGCGCGGCACGCTCAGGATCTATCTCGGCGCCGCCCCCGGCGTCGGGAAGACGTATCGGATGCTCGAGGAGGGCCGCCGCCGGGCTGCCCGCGGCACCGACGTGGTCATCGCGATCGTGGAGACGCACGGCCGCGCCGGCACGGCCGCGCAGGTCGGCGACCTCGAGATCGTGCCGCGGCGCACCGTCGACTACCGGGGCGCACGGTTCGAGGAGATGGACGTCGCCGCGGTGATCGCGCGGGCGCCGCAGGTGGCGCTCGTCGACGAGTTCGCCCACACGAACGTGCCCGGGTCGGCGAACGCGAAGCGCTGGCAGGACGTCGACGAACTCCTCGACCACGGCATCGACGTCGTGAGCACGCTCAACGTGCAGCACCTCGAGTCGCTCAACGACGTCGTCCGCGACATCACCGGCACCGTCCAGCGCGAGACCGTCCCCGACGAGATCGTGCGCCGCGCCGACCAGGTCGAGCTGGTCGACATGGCCGCGCAGGCGCTGCGTCGCCGCATGGCCCACGGCAACATCTACGCCGCAGAGAAGGTCGACGCCGCGCTCGCCTCCTACTTCCGCGAGGGCAACCTCCTCTCGCTCCGCGAGCTCGCGCTCCTGTGGACCGCCGGCCGGGTCGACGAGGCGCTCCGGGCCTACCGCACCCAGCATGCGATCGCGCACCCGTGGGAGACGCACGAGCGCGTCGTCGTGTCGCTCGACGGTGGCGCCCACGGAGACCTCCTCCTGCGCCGCGGCGCGCGGATCGCGGAGCGCAGCGGCGGCGAGATGGTCGCCGTGCACGTGGCGCGCTCCGACGGCCTCGCCGGCGCGGCCTCCCCCGACGACCTCGCGCGCCTCGAGACGCTCACGAAGGAGCTGGGCGGCACCTACCACCTGGTCGTCGGCGACGACGTGGCCCAGGCGCTCATCGACTTCGCGCAGTCGATGCAAGCGACGCAGCTCGTGCTCGGCAGCAGCTCGCGGTCGCGGCTCCAGGAACTCGTCGGCGGGGAGGGCGTGAGCGAGCGCGCGACCCGGATCGCGGCCCCGATCGACGTGCACATCGTCGGCCGCCCCGACGGCGGGCGCCGGCGCGTGCTGCCGCGCCTCGGGCCCGGCCTCGGCGCATCGCGGCGCGTGTTCGGGCTGGCCGGTGGTCTGTTGCTCACGGTCGTGCTGACCGGCCTCCTCGACCGGGTCGTGGCGCCGCCCGCGGTCCAGACCACCTACCTGCTCTACCTCGCCGTGGTGATGGTGAGCGCGCTCGTCGGCGGCCTGGCGCCGGCCGCGGTCACGGCCGTCGTGGCGGCGCTCTCGGTGAACTGGTTCTTCACCCCGCCGG
>JAVHXX010000510.1 GCA_031119595.1 Patulibacter sp.
GTCGCGGACCGTCCCGGCACGGCGCCGCGGGCGGCCGCGGCCCGGCGCCGAGCGGCGGCGCCGGAGGGCCTGCCGCTCGGGCCGGGCTCGCTCACCTGGAAGATCTTCGGTGACACGCGCGGGCTGCTGCTCGTGGGGCGGACGGGCGTGCTGCAGGTGATGCACCCCACGATCAGCCAGGCGCTCCTCGACCACTCCGACTACTTCGACAATCCGTTCAATCGGATCCTGCGGTCGGCGCCGCCGATCCTCGGCGTGATCTACGACGAGGACGCGGGCGCCACGGCGGCGTGGGTGCGCGACCGGCACCGGTCGATCAAGGGCGAGCACGCCGACGGCCGCGGCCGCTATCGCGCGCTGGATCCGGACGCGTACTGGTGGGCGCACTCGACGTTCTTCGAGTCCCAGATCGCCCGGTGTGAGCTGCTCGGCACGCCGCTCACCGAGGACGAGAAGGTGCAGCTCTACGGCGAGACGATCACCTGGTACTCCCGGTACGGGCTGTCGATGAAGGTGGTCCCGCCCACCTGGGACGCCTTCCAGGCGTACTGGGAGCGGATGTTCGCGGAGGTGCTCGAGGCGACACCGGTCGCGCTCGGCGCCCTCGACCGCGAGATCCCACCGCCGCCGTTCCCGCAGTACGAGGGCCTGCCGTGGCTCGTGCTCGGACCGATCGTCGGCTACATCGGTCCGACCGTCATTCGCGGCACGCTCCCGCTGCAGGCCCAGCGCATCCTCGGCATCGAGACGAACGTGGCCGAGGACGCCGCCCTCCTCGCCTTCCGCCAGTCGGTCAAGCGTGCGTGGCCGCTGGTGCCGAAGCCGCTGCGCCGCTCACCGCTCGTGCGCGCCGCCGACGCCCGCGTCGGCTACCGCGGCTGAAGCCCCGCTGGTGGGCCGGCTCCAGGGACGGCCGGCCCGCCGGCGCGGGGCTACGCCGTTGAGGCACGCTGTGGCGGGCTCAGTCGTCGTCCACGTCGTCGCCGGGCGTCGCGGCGGTCCCGTCGAGATCGCCGTCCTCCCCGTCGACCTTCTCCGGCCGCGGCGCATCCTGGCGATCCTCGTCGATGTCGCCTTCGTCGTCGAACAACGGCCCGTTCGGGTCCGGGGACTCGTCGGCTGGATCGGTGTCGAACAGGGGCATGGCGCATCCTTCGGTCGCGGGCGTTCAAAGGGATACGCCGACCGGGGGGTCGCGAGATGGTCGACCGCCCGGTCGCGCCCCGGCGGCCGCCGCCGCTGTCTATTCCGTTTCGTCGTCGTCCCCGGCGAGGAACCCCGGCTCGGCGATCATCACCACGCCGCACGCGACCGCGGCGAGCAGCAGGACCACGCCGAGGAAGAGCGTGACCGTCGACTCGAACACGACGAGCACGATCGCCCCGACGACGAGGAGGGTCGGCGTGAGGCGGCGCAGGAGCCGCTGGCGCTCCGGGGACATCGCGTGGACGGCGTCGGACGCGCTCGGATCACCGCTCATCGTGTGTCCTCCGGGCGGTCGTCGAAGCCGGGCGGCGGCGCGTCGCCCGATGCCGCGCTCGCGGGGTCGAGCGGGCGGAAGCGCTGGTCGAGCGGGGCGTACTCCTGGTCGAGCGTGCCGCTCAGGACGAGGCGGAACAGGAGCCAGAGCGACGGGCCGAGGATCACGACCGCGAGCACGGCGGAGATGAGGGCGGCCTCGAGGGTCGCGCGGCCCGCGGCGCCCTGGTCGATGGTGAGGGCACCCGGGAGGAGATCCGGCGACTGCGCGACCGCCCAGCCGGCCACGAGGAAGGCGACCGCCCCGGCCGCGCTGTACCGCGCGGCGTGCACGCGCCCCGCGCGGAGCAGGAGGAGCGTCGCGACCCCGCAGGCCGCCGAGCAGAGCACGAGCACGAGGCCCCAGCCGGCGGTGAGGTCGTCGAACAGCGGGCGGGCATCCGCACGGAGGACCAGCAGGCCGACGAGCGCGATCCCGCCCGCGACGACCGCCGAGCCGTAGGCCCGTCGGCGGAACGCGGCGATGAGCTCGGGCCGCTCGGCGCGCTCCGCGTCGGCGCAGAGGAAGACGGCGGCGAGATACGCGCCGGTCGCGACCGAGAGCAGTCCGATGAGCACGCCGGTCGGGGAGAGCCACGAGGTGATCGGGTCGCCGGCGGCGTTGCCCACCGGCACGCGACCCGAGGCGACCGCGCCGACCGCCGACCCGAACGCGAACGGCACGAGCACCGACGACGTCGCGAAGAGGCCGCCGAGCACGCGCGCCTCCCCGATCGTCGCGGCCTCGCCGCGCAGCGCGAACGCGGTCCCGCGGAAGATGATCCCGATCGCGGCGACCGTGAGCGGCACGTAGAGCGTCGACGCGGCCGAGGCGAACGCCACCGGGAAGGCGGTCCACAGGAGCGTGAAGATGAAGATCAGCCACACGTGGTTGGCCTCCCACACCGGGCTCATCGACCGCTGGATGAGGCCACGCACCGGGCCGCCGCGGCGCGCGCCACCGGCGGTGAGATCCCAGAAGCCCGCGCCGAAGTCGGCGCCGGCCATCACCACGTACGCGGTGAGCCCGAGGCAGAGCAGCGCGGCGCAGACGTCGGCCATCTAGCTCGCCTCCGCCGGCCGCGCCGTCGTCGATCCGGGGCCGGTCGACCCCGTCCCGGGGCCGCCACCGAGCCGGCGTCCACGCTCGAGCTCGGTCTCCGGCGGACGCTTCCCGAGCCGGCGCAGCAGCCACGCGACCGCGCCCCCGAGGCACACGTAGACGACCGTGAGGATCGTGAGCGCGAGCGGCAGACCGTGCGCGGCCGTCACGGCCTCGGTCGAGCGCATGTAGCCGTAGACGATCCACGGCTGCCGCCCGACCTCGGTCGTGATCCAGCCCGCGATGAGCGCGACGATCGTCGCCGGGCCCGCCACCATCACGCCGCGGTAGAACCACGGGCTCTTCGGCAGCGCCCGCCTGCGCCACCACGCCCCGAGGAACCACACCGTGAGCAGCAGGAGCGCGGAGCCGATCGCGATCATCGTCTGGAACGCGAACCGGACCACGTTCACCGCGCTGGGGCGCTCGTCGACCGGGACCGCGTCGAGGCCCTGCACGGTGGCGTTCGGGTCGTGGTGGGCGAGGATCGACAGCAGCTTGGGGACGCCGAGGCCGTCCTTGATCTCGCCCGTCTTCGCGTCGTAGAGGCCGAGCACGTGGAACGGCGCGCCCTTCTCGGTGTGGCCGAGGCCCTCCATCGCCGCGAGCTTCACCGGCTGGTCCTTCGTCACCGTGCGCGCCGCCCAGTCGCCGACGAGGATCTGCACCGGCGCCACGAGCGTGGCGATCGTGAGCGGGATGATGAGCGCCGCGCGGTGGTACTCGGAGCGGTGGCCCTTGATCCACCCGGCGGCGTAGACGCCGGCGACCACGAACCCGCACACGAGATAGCCCGCCAAGTACATGTGGACG
>JAVHXX010000025.1 GCA_031119595.1 Patulibacter sp.
TGTCCTTGGTGTAGGTCGGGTGCTCCGGAGCCGCGGCTGCGGTCCGCTGAACGGCCTCGTGAGCCCGCTCACGAAGGGCGGCGGCAACGCGATCGTCCTCAGCCTCACCCCGGCTCCGTAGGGGTCACGGCTCCATCCGCGGACGGGCTGCGCTGACGCGCGGCCTGCGGGGGGTGGGTGCGACGGCACCCACCCCCATTCGCCGCCGGCGTCCTGGGACGCCGGTCAGGGACACGAGGGCCCCGGCTTGGCTGCCGGGGCCCTCGGTCGTTCACGACCAGCCCTGACGGCCGCCGGCGCCTGCCGCGGTGGGAGCATCGCCCCATGCGCCGCGTCAACATCGCCGACCCCGAGTTCACCTACGACCCCGACGACCCCGAGGGCTTCCGCGCTGGAACGTTCCGCTACGGCGGGAAGGTCGGTGCCAGGAACACCGGGTCGACCGTCTACGAGATCCCGCCAGGGCAATCGATCTGCCCGTATCACTACGAGGTCGCCGAAGAGGAATGGCTGCTCGTGCTGATCGGGCGTCCGACGTTGCGCACGCCGACCGGCAAGGAGCAGCTCGAGCCGTTCGACAGCGTGTTCTTCCCGCCGGGACCCGACGGCGCGCACGCAGTGCTCAACGGGACGGACGAGCCGGTGCGGGTGCTCATGTACTCCGACAGTCGGCCGCCGGCGGTGTGCGTCTACCCCGATTCCGACAAGATCGGGGTCGATACCGGACAGGCCGACTCGAGTGGGAACTTCCTCCGCTCCAGCCGCGTCGGGTACTACGAGGGCGAGGTCTGAGGCACGCCGACGCACGCCTCGCAGACCACGTACTGCTCGCGCCCTCCGGCGGGCAGGTCATAGGTCTCGACGTTGCTCGTCGGCGCCTCGCAGCGGATGCACCGCCCGATGACGGCGGCCTCCGGGGAGAACTCCATGCGACCGCGGCCGTCGAAGACGTACAGCGACCCGGACCAGAGCCCGCCGTCGCCGTAGACCTCGCCGTACCGGGCGATGCCGCCGTCGAGTTGGTAGACGTCCTCGAAGCCGCGCTGCTTCATGAGGCTGCTCAGCACCTCGCACCGCACGCCGCCGGTGCAGTACGTGACCACGGGCCTGCCCTTGAGATCGTCGTACTTGCCGGAGTCGAGTTCCCCGACGAAGTCCGCGGTCGTGTTCACGTCGGGGACGATCGCTCCGTCGAACCGGCCGATCGCCGCCTCGTAGGCATTCCGGCCGTCGAAGAAGACGACCTCCTCGCCGCGGGCCGCGACGAGCTCGTGGAGCTCCTGCGGCGTGAGGTGCGTGCCGCCGCCGACCACCCCGGCGCCGTCGACGGCGAGGTCGCCCGGGGCGCCGAACGTGACGAGCTCCCGCCGTACCTTCACCGACAGCTTCGGGAAGTCGAGCGACTCGCGGTAGCCCGAAGGCCCTGGCTCGACCGTGGTCGCGGTGCCCTCGCTCCACTTGAAGCCCGTCCCCTTGAACGGGGCGTAGTCGCGGGTCTTGCGGATGTACTTCTTGAGCGCGGGGAGCTCGCCGCCGACCGTGCCGTTCATGCCGTGCTCGGAGAGCAGGATCCGGCCGCGCAGGCCCAGCGACTCGCAGAGATCGCGCTGCCAGAGCCGCACGGCCTCCGGATCCGCGAGCGGCGCGAACACGTAATAGAGCAGGATCTTCGGGATCGCCACCCGCGTATGGTCGCAGGATGCCCGGGACTCCTGCCACCGTGGCGCTGACCGCCGCCGGCGTCGCGTTCACCGAACACCCCTACGACCACGACCCCGCGAACCGGAACTTCGGCGAGGAGGCCGCGGAGGTGCTCGGCCTCGACCCCGAGCAGGTCTTCAAGACGCTCATGGTCGACGTCGACGGCCGGCTCACCGTCGCGATCGTGCCGGTCACCGGCAAGCTCGACCTCGGGGCGCTCGCCGCGGCGGCCGGCGGGAAACGCGCGGCGATGGCCGACAGGGCCGTGGCCGAGCGCAAGACCGGATACCTCGTCGGCGGCATCTCGCCGATCGGCCAGAAGACCGCGCTCCCGACCGTCATCGACGAGACCGTCGAGCTCTTCGACACCGTGTTCGTGTCCGGCGGGCGCCGGGGGTTCGACATCGAGCTCGCGCCTGCGGATCTCATCGCGGTGACCGGGGCGACGATCGCGGCGATCGCGCGCGACTGAGCACCGGACCGCCGCGCGAGTCGACGCCGTTCCGGCGTCGGCCGTGCAGGAAAGCGGACACCGTCGGCTCATTGTCGACTGACACGCAACATGCGCGGAGGACGTCCCTCCTCCTGTTAGGTTCGCTGAGTCACCTGGTTGCAGGTGGTGCCAAACGACCCAGTGCGCCGAGGTACCGCGTGCTTCCACCCAGCCGCCAAGATCCGACGCCGGCCGTCCCACCGCGGACCGTCGACTTCGACATCGGATTCCGGTTGTCGATGATCGTCGACCCGGACGGTCTCGTGCGGCACGTCGCGGAATCGCATGGCATCGACGCTCCGCCCGCCGAGGCGTTCGTCGGCCGGACCGTCATGGACCTCTCGGCCCGGCACGGCGGTGGCGAGGAACGTGCCGCGCTCTGGTCCGCACGCCTGGCGAGCGCTCGGGAGGCGACCGAGTCCGTCCACTACGCCGACGCACCGCCCGGCTCCCCGCCGGGGACACCGACGACGGTGGAGGCCACCGTCACGCCGGTCCGCGCCGCGACCGGCGAGCTCCAGGCGATCCACGTCGTCATCGACGACCGCACCGCCGGCCTGGAGGCGCGCCGGGTGCTCGAGGAGCGTGCCGCCGAAGCCCGCGCGCAGGAGTCCCAGCTCCGTGCGGCGCTCGCGATGACCGGCCTGGGACGCTTCGAGCTCACCCTCGGGGACGACGTCGCCCTGAGCGGGGACGCACGGTTCTGGCAGATCATGGGGCTCGAGGCCGAGCCGTTCGTGCCATTGCCCGGCGCCGTCGAACGGTACTTCGAGATGCTGCACCGCGAGGACGTCGGATGGGTGCAGGCGGCCTTCGAGGCCGCCGTCGCGGGCGGCCCCGACTACGAGGTCGAGTACCGGTTCGACCGACCGACGGACGACGGCGCCGAGGAGCGCTGGGTCGCCGTGATCGGCCGCGTCGAGTTCGGGGAGGCCGGGCCGATCCGCCTCGTGGGCGCCATGGAGGACGTCACCGACCGACGTCGTGGCGAGGAGATCCGGTTGCTGGCCCAGAAGCGCGAGGTGATCGGCACGCTGGCCGGCGGCATCGCCCACGACTTCAACAACGTGATCAGCGCGATCCTCAGCAATGCGACCGTCGCCCGGCGCGAGGTCGAGAGCGGGGCGTCACCGCTCACGAGCATCACCGAGATCGCCCGCGGCGCCGTCCGAGCCGCGGATCTGACCCGCCAGATGCTGGCCTACAGCCGCGAGGACGAGCCGAGCCGCGGCGACCTCGACCTCGGGGAGATCGCGCGCGAGGCATGCTCGTTCGTCCGGCCGACGCTGCCGCCCGGCATCGAGCTGCGCCTCGACACGGCGCCCGCCCTCCCGCCGGTCCGCGGCGACGCGGCCCAGCTCCATCAGCTCGTGATGAACCTCGTCACGAACGCCGGCCAGGCGATCGACGGCACGGGCACCGTGGAGGTCGCGGTCGGGCCCGTCGAGCCCGTCGGTTCGGAACCGACGTGCGGCGTCGAGGTCGTCGTCCGCGACACCGGCCGGGGGATGTCGGACGCAGTTCGGGGCCGTGCGTTCGACCCGTTCTTCACCGCGCGCCCGGCGGGCGGGGGCACCGGTCTCGGACTCCCGGCCGCGCTCACCATCGCGCGATCGCACGACGGCACGATCACCATCGAGAGCGAGGTCGGGGTCGGCACGACCGTGCGGTGCGTGCTCCCGACCTCGGCGACGCCGCCTGAGCCAGACGCTGCGGCCCCCGTCGACGACCCCGGCGTGGACGAGCCGCCGGAGGCCCGGCGGCCGCGGGTGCTGTTCGTCGACGACGAGCAGGCCCTGGCCCGCCTCGCCGAGCGGGCACTCCCCATGAGCGGCTGCGATGCCACGGTCTTCGTCGACCCGCATCTCGCCCTCGATGCCTTCGCCGCCACACCCGGGGCGTTCGACGCGCTCGTGACCGATCTCGCCATGCCGGGCCTCAGCGGGCTCGAGCTCATCGACCGCATCCGCGGGATCCGCGGCGATCTGCCCGTGGTCCTCACGACCGGGTTCCTGAGCGGCGAGGAGCGGCGCGACGCGGACGCCCGGGGCGTCGATGCGATCCTGCCGAAGCCGTGCGCGATCGGCGATCTCGCCGACACGGTGATCGGGCTCGTCGGCGCGGCCGGCTAGGCCGCCGGGGCCGCGCCGTCGACCGGCGCCCCGTCGGCTGCGGCCCGCAGTGCCGCGAGGTCGAGCTTCTTCATGCCGAACATCGCCTGCATCGCGCGCTCCGCGCGGGTCGGGTCCGGGTCGGCGAAGACGTCGTCCATGCCGTCCGGGACGACCTGCCACGACACGCCGTACCGGTCCTTGAGCCACCCGCACGGCCCCTCTTCGCCACCGTCGGTGAGCTTCGCCCAGTACGCGTCGACCTCAGCCTGGTCCGCGCATGTGATCATGAGCGAGATCGCCTCGGTGAAGGGGAACTGCGGTCCGCCGTTGATGCCGATGAAGCGCTGGCCGTCGAGCTCGAACTCGACCGTCATCGGCGTGCCCTCGGGGCCCGGCCCGGCCGCCGTGTAGTTCGCGATCGTCACGATCCGCGAGTTCGGGAAGACCGAGCAGTAGAACTCGGCGGCGTCGGTGGCGTCGCCGTCGAACCAGAGGTTGGGGATGATCGGTCGCAGCATGGCGGTCTCCTGTGGGGCGGTGGCACGCGTCCCGTCGGCGCGCGTCCGAGGAGGTAGACCGCCGGAGCGGCCCGAACTCATCGGTCAGCCGACGCCGACCTGGATCGGCGGCTGTCGGAGCGGCGGCGGGGCGTCGTAGAGCAGCCGCGGGATCGTGACGAGGTGGTAGTGCTTCGCCCGCAGCTTCTTGATGATCTGGGGCAGCGCGGCGATCGTCTGCGACCGGTCGCCGCCGGCGTCGTGCATCAGCACGATCGCGCCCGGCCGGACGCCGTCCATCACGTTCTGCACGATCTTGGCGACGCCGGGGCGCATGTAGTCCTGACTGTCGACGGTCCAGAGGACCGTGAGCATGTGGCGACGGTTCAGGAGGCCGAGCGTGGTGTGGTCGAACGCCCCGAACGGAGGCCGGAAGAGCCGTGGCACGCTGCCGCCCGCGGCCGTGATCACGCCGGCGGCATCGTCGAGTTCGGACGCCTGCTGGTCGGCGTCCATCGACGAGAGACGCCCATGCGTCTCCGTGTGGTTGCCGAGCACGAACGACGGATCCTTCAGCTGCGCATGTTCGGCGTCGGTGAAGACCTTCGCCGCCTGCCCGACCTGGAAGAACGTCGCGGGAACCTTGTACCGCTCGAGCACCCGCGCGACCCGCAGGGTGTACGGCCCGGGGCCGTCGTCGAAGGTGAGGGCGACGTCACGGTTGCGTTTGCCGGCCACGGCGACGAGCGGCATCCGGGCGAGCGTCTTCTGGACGGCCTGGTCCTCGAGCTGCCGCAGCGTCGGCTTGACGAGCTTCGTCGTGGCCTGCACGGCCGGCGGTCTCAACGTGACCGGGGTCGTCTCGGTTCCACCGCTGAACAGGGCCCGGATCCCGAACGCGAGCAGCAGGACGGCGAGGAGCAGCGACGCGCCCGCGACGGTGCGGCGGCGTCGGTAGATCTGCTGTTGCTTGGCGTGGGCGCGCCGTGCCGCAAGCGCGGCGTCGGCCGTCTCGGAGGAGTCGTCGTGCACGGTGGGGAGCCCGGCCGCGGACATCGGCCGGGAGCACGCCCGACGGTACCGAGACGGACCGGCGCGCGACGCCACCGGGAGGGAAGCTGCAGGTCCGGGCGCGCCGCAACCCCGGCCGCGTCGCGGCGCAGTCCCGGTCCGCCGGTCGCGACGGTCAGCGGTCGAGCATCGAGCGGTGGCCGAGGACCCTCGTGACGGTGAGTTCGACGGCGACGCGGCGGGGGTTCTCACGAGGCGTTCGGTAGCGCGCGGTGTACCGCGCGACGGCGTCGGCGATCGCCTCCGGATCGGTCGTCGTACGGGCGATCCCCTCGAGCGTGATCCACCGCGGACCGTCGATCTGGCAGAGCGCGGCCGCGACGCCGCCCGTCGCGTTGCGCGCCTTCTGGCTCGTCCCCGACGTGATCACCCGCGCGATGCCGGTGGCCGGATCGAAGGTGAAGCCGACGGGGGTCACGTGCGGCGTGCCGGTCGGCCTCAGGCTCGAGAACGTCGCGAGATGGCGCTCCGCGAGGAAGGCGAGCGCCTCCTCGGTGAGCTGGTGCGGACCGGCGCTCACCGGGCGCCCGTCGATGGGTTGGTGCGGCATGCGCGCCGGAACGGACGTGACATGGCGTGCTCGCAGTCGTACGGGGATGGATCCGTAAACCTAGTCACACCGGACGCCGGAGCGGCATCGTTAGCATCCGCTCGGCGTTGTCTGCCACCCCAGCCACGCCGGCCCGCCCGGCGATCCCCCGCGAGCTGCTGGCCGGCCTCGTGACGGCCCTCGCGCTGATCCCCGAGACGATCTCCTTCTCGATCGTGGCCGGCGTCGATCCGCGGGTCGGATTGCTGTCGTCGTTCACGTTCTCCGTCGTGATCGCCGTCGCCGGCGGTCGGCCCGCGATGGTGTCCGCGGCCGCGGGTTCGATGGCGCTGGTCGTCGTGCCGCTCGTGCGCGAGCACGGCCCGGCGTATCTCGCCGCGGCGACGGTCATGGCCGGAGCGTTCCAACTCCTGCTGAGCCAGCTCGGAGCGCCGAAGCTGCTGTCGTCGCTGCCGCGAGGCGTGGCGATCGGATTCGTCAACGGGCTCGCGATCCTCATCTTCCTCGCGCAACTGCGCCACGTGATCTCGACGACGGTGTTCGTCCTCGTCGTGGTCGGCGTCGCGCTCATGGCGGTGGCCAGGATCCGCAGCGTGCGGGTGCCGCCGTCGCTCCTCAGCACGGCGCTGCTCACCGCCCTCGCGGTCGCGTTCTCCCTCGGCGTCCCGACCGTCGGTGACGAGGGCACGCTCCCGCACGGCCTCCCCGCCTTCGCCCTGCCGCATCTCCCGGACCTCGCCCACGCGCTCGTCGTGATCCTCCCCTACGCCGTGAGTCTCGCGGTCGTCGGCCTGATCGAGTCGCTGCTCACGGCCGATCTCATCGACCGCCTCACCGCCACGTCGACGTCCCGCAAGCGCGAGGCCGCCGGTCAGGGCCTCGCGAACATCGCCACCGGGTTCTTCGGCGGGCAGCCGGGCTGCGCGATGATCGGCCAGTCACTCCTGAACGTCGACACCGGAGGTCGCGGCCGCGTCTCGACGCTGGCCGCCGGCGCGTGGCTCCTCGTGCTCGTGGTGGCGCTCCACCCCCTCATGGAGATCCTCCCGATGGCCGCGCTCGTGGCGACGATGGTGTTCGTCGCCTTCACGACCTTCGACTGGCGGAGCGTGAGTCCCGCGCGCCTGCGGCACTGGCCGCGCATCGAGACGGCGACCATGGTGCTCACCACCGCCGTCGTCGTCGCGACGAGCAACCTCGCGTACGGCGTCGCCGCCGGGGCGATCGTCGCCTGCGCCTATTTCTTCCAGGCCTTCCGCCGCGGAAGGGTGCTCGTCACACGCCGGCCGGCACCCGAGGGCGACCTCGACGTGCACCACGTCCACGGCGCGCTCTTCTTCGCGTCGACCGGTCACCTCCTCGACGTCTTCGAGGACGCCGGCGGCACCGGGGCGCTCCGCATCGACCTCTCGGCCGCCGAACTCCTCGACACCTCGGCCGTCCTCGCCCTCGACGAACTCACGCAGCGTCACCGCGCCGCGGGCCGCGAGGTCGACGTCGTCGGGCTCAGCGCGTCGTCGGAGGCGCTCGACTCGCGCGTACGCAGCGGCGTCTGACGGCGCGCCGGGCCGGGTGGGCTCGGGCGTCCCGGCGGCGGGTCAGCTGAAGTCGGCCATCACCGGGGCGAGCGTGAGGAGCGCCTGCCACGTGGCGGCGTCGGTCTCGCCGGTCGCCGGAAGGCCGCGGGCCGTCTGGAACGCCATCACGGACTTCGTCGTCGCGGCCGTGAACTGGTCGTCGACCGGGACCGACGGATCCGCGGCCGCGAGGTGTTCCTTGAGCCACAGCACCTGGTCGCCGGCGTTGCCTTTCGACAGTGCCGGCCAGCCCGGATCGGCCGGGACGACCGTCGGCTGGGGCTGCTGCAGCGAGGCCCACTGCGCGGAGGTCGTCTCCTGCCAGTCCCACCAGGAGAGACCCTTCGCGCCGTACCCCGCCCAGATCGACCGGAACCGGGCGAGATCGCTGGTCGAGGCGCCCGAGTAGGTCTGGCCGAGCGGCGCGATCGGCGTGCCGTAGATCCGGTTGTCGGCGACCGTCTTCGCGCTCACCGCGTCGACGGTGCCGCCGATGTCCTTCCAGTAGTCCTGCGGCAGGTTCGCCTGCGCGCCCCCGGGCCCGAGGAAGACCGAGTACGGCAGCTTCGGGTGGTACGAGACGTACGGGAACGAGGTGAGGCCGATCGGGAAGTCCGGACCGACCGCCGCCCGCAGCGCCGTCATGTAGGTCTGCGCCGACTTGTACTTGCCCTCGTACGCGCCCTCGGCGTCGATCACGAAGCAGTCCGCACCGGCGATCTGGGACGCCGCGGCGGCGCTCGCCTCGGCGGTCGGGTTGGTGCCGTAGACGAACTGCCAGCCGCACACCTTCAGCCCGAGCGCGTGGAGGCCCGCGACGAGGGCCGGGGTGAACTGCGACCAGGTGCCGCCGCCGTCCGCGCTCTTCACGTAGACGGTGTCCATGTCGGCCGCCTTGGCCTGCGCCGCGATCTTCGCGAGGTCGCCGCCCTCGCTCTTGTTCACGTACCAGATCCACATGCCGTTCCCCGCGAACACCGCCGGCAGGTCGCCGGTCGCGGTGGTCGTGGCGGGCTTCGCGACGGGCTGTGGCGCGATCACCGTGAACGAGAGCTTGTTCGAGCGTCGGCCGGCGCTGTCCATGACCGTCACGGCGATCTTGCCGGTCGTCGTCCCCGTGGGGACGCGTGCGGTCCAGCCGGTCTTCGTGATCGCGAGCTTCGTCGCGAGGGCTCCCTTCGACCATCGGAACGACACCCGCATGCCGCGCTTGAAGCCGTGGCCGCTCAGCTGGAGCTGCTGGCCGACCGTGAGGTGCACGCCGGACTTGCAGGCCTTCAGCGACGCCGGCACGCACCGCAGTTTCAGGAGCACCGGTGCCTTCGTCTTCGCCTCGGCCCCCGACGTGAGGACGCCGGGCAGCCCCACCGCCACGGCGGCGACCAGGAGAGCGAGCAGGGAGAAACGCCGCTTCATGTTCTGCACCAACCACGCAGGAGCACGGAAGTAGCGTCGCAGCCGACAGGACGGCGCGGCGCAGTCTGCGTCCCAGGGCGCGCGGGCGCGCCAGCCGAGGCCTGCGCCATGATGGCCGGGTGAGCACGCCGCGCCCGATCCATCGCGCCACGGCGGCCGATGCACCGGCCCTCGCCGAGGCGCTCGCCCGCGCCTTCGCCGACGACCCGATCGTCACCTGGGCCTTTCCGGAGCTTCGCGTACGGACCCGACGCCTCCCACGGTTCTTCGCGTGGTCTCTCCGCAAGCACGTGCCGCAGGGCGCGAGCTGGACCACGCCCGCGTCGAACGCCGCCGCCCTGTGGGCCGAGCCCGGGCAGTGGAAGGAGACGCCGTGGGAGGCGATCCGCCTCGTCGCCTCGCTCGGGCCGAGCGTGGGACGACGTTCCGCGCGGGTGGTCCGTGGCCTCACCGACATCGAAGGGTGCCATCCGGACGGCCGCCACCTCTACCTCGCGGTGCTCGGCGTCGACACGCCGCTGCAGGGCACCGGGATCGGCTCCGCGCTGCTGGGCCCCGGCCTCCAGCGCTGCGATGAGGAGGGCCTCCCTGCCTACCTCGAGACGGCGAAGGAGCGCAACGTGGCCTTCTACGAGCGCCACGGCTTCGTCGTCCGCGACCACTTCACGCTCCCGAACGGGCCGCCCGTGTGGACCATGTGGCGCGACCCATCCTCCGACACCCCACCCCTGCGAGCCGCACCCCGATGACCCAGACGATCCGCACGTTCCTGATGTTCGAGGGCCGGGCCGAGGAGGCCGTCCGTGCCTACGCCGAGCTCTTCGACGGCGAGATCACGAAGCTCGAGCGGTACGGCGCCGACGGCCCGGGTCCTGAGGGCACGATCTTCCAGGCCACGCTGCGCCTCGGCGGCCAGGACGTGATGGTCACGGACTCGTTCGTCGAGCACGGCTTCTCGTTCACGCCGTCGATGTCGCTCTGGGTCGACTGCGTCGACGCCGCCGACGTGGACGCGAAGGCCGCCGCACTGGTCGAGGGCGGCTCGTTCCTCATGCCGCCCGGCGACTACGGCTTCAGCGAGCGGTTCGCGTGGGTGTCGGACCGGTTCGGCGTGACCTGGCAGCTCAGCGTGGCGAGCCCCGGCGCCTGATCGGGTAGACCTGGAGGCGATGACCGAGCACCGCATCGCCTCCACCCTGCTCTCGCGCCGGGACCTGCGGTTCCTGCTGCACGAGTGGCTGCGGGTCGGGGAGCTCTGCGACCGGCCGCGCTTCGCTGACCATTCGGCCGAGATGTTCGACGACGTCCTCGCGCTGTCGGAGCGGATCGCGACCGAGCGGTTCGCGCCGCACAACCGGGCCGCCGACATCCACGAGCCGCGGATGGACGACGACGGGCGGGTCGTCCTGGTCCCCGAGGTCGGCGAGGCGCTCGCCGCGTTCGCCGAGGCCGGCCTGCTCGGCGCGAGCATGGACGAGGCCGTCGGCGGGATGCAGCTGCCGCACACCGTCACGAGCGCCGCCTACGCCTGGTTCCAGGCCGCGAACATCGGCACCTCCGCGTACGCCTTCCTCACCGTCGGCGCCGCGAACCTGCTCCAGGCCTGTGGCTCGCCGGAGCAGATCGACCGGTGGGTGACGCCGATGGTCGACGGGCGCTTCTTCGGCACGATGTGTCTGTCCGAGACGCAGGCCGGGAGCTCCCTCGCGGATGTCGCCACGCGCGCCGAGCCGCAGGACGACGGCACCTACCGGGTCTTCGGCAACAAGATGTGGATCAGCGGCGGCGACCACGAGCTCGGCGAGAACATCGTCCACCTCGTGCTCGCCCGCCTGCCCGGTGCCCCTGCCGGCGTGAAGGGCATCAGCCTCCTGCTCGTGCCCCGGGTGCTGCTCGACGACGACGGTGGGCTCGCCGAGCGCAACGACGTGGTCCTCGCCGGCGTGAACCACAAGATGGGGTTCCGCGGCACCGTGAACACCGTCCTCGGGTTCGGGGAGGGCGTGCACCGACCGGGCGGTGAAGTGGGGGCGGTCGGCTACCTCGTCGGTGCGCCGAACGGAGGCCTCGCGGCGATGTTCCACATGATGAACGAGGCCCGGATCGGCGTCGGGATGGGCGCGGCCGCCCTCGGTTACACCGGCTACCTCAAGGCGCTGCAGTACGCCCTCGAACGCCCACAGGGCCGACCGATCGCCTCGAAGGACCCGGCGCAGCCGCAGGTCCCGCTCGTCGAACACGCCGACGTCCGCCGGATGCTGCTCGCGCAGAAGAGCTGGGTCGAGGGGGCGATGGCGTTGATCCTCTACTGCGGCCGGCTCCTCGACGATGCCCAGACCCACCCGGACGACGACGCCCGTGCCCAGGCGGCATTGCTCCTCGACGTCCTCACCCCGATCACGAAGAGCTGGCCGTCGCAGTGGGGCCTCGCCGCGAACGACCTCGCCATCCAGGTCCATGGTGGGTACGGCTACACCCGCGAGTACGACGTCGAGCAGCATTACCGCGACAACCGCCTCAACGGGATCCACGAGGGCACCCACGGGATCCAGGGCCTCGACCTGCTCGGGCGCAAGGTCACGATGCGCGGCGGTGCCGGCTTCGTGCTGCTCCTTCAGACCATCGGGACCACGATCGCCCGCGCCTCCGAGGCGGGCGATGAACCGGCCCGGCTCGCCGCGCAACTCCAGGCCGCCGTCGAGCGGCTCGGTCAGGTCACTGCCGCGGTGTGGAGTCAGGGCGACGTCGAGCTCGCGCTCGCCAACGCGACGGCCTACCTCGAGGCCGCAGGGCACATCGTCGTCGCCTGGCTCTGGCTCGAACAGTGGCTCGCGGCCGACGGCTCCGGAGACGACGCCTTCTACGAGGGCAAGCGACAGGCCGCGCGCTTCTTCTTCGCGTACGAGCTCCCGCGTACCGGGCCGCAGCTCGACCTCCTCGCCCAGCTCGACCGCACGGCCCTCGACATGCAGGACGCGTGGTTCTGACCGGCTGCCGTTGCGGCCGGGACCGACGCGCCGCGTAGGCTGCGGCGCATGGTGCAGTGCGCCCTCAACGGTGGGTACGTCCGGACCGACCACCCCGCGGTCCCCGTGACCGTGGATGAGCTCGTCGCCGACGTCCTCGCCTGCCGCGACGCCGGCGCCGGGTCGGTCCACTTCCATCCCCGGGCCGCCGACGGTTCGCAGACGCTCTCCGCCGAGGTCCACAACCTGACGGTCGCCGCCGTGCGTGCCGCCGTTCCCGGACTCGAGCTGTCGTGCTCGACCCAGCAGGACATCGAGGTCGGCGGCCACGCAGATCACGCCGCGGCGATCCGCGCGTGGACGACCCCACCGGACCTCGTGTCGCTCAACCTCGAGGAGCCCGCTGCCCTCGAGTTGGGCGCGGTCCTCCTCGAGCGCGGCATCGGGATCGAGGCCGGCGTCTTCACCCTCGCGGATGCCGACCGCCTCCTCACGGCACCGTGGGCGTCGTCGGTGCACCGCGTGCTCGTCGAGGTCATCTACGAACGCGACCCCGCCGCCGCGGTGGCGCTCGCCACGGCGATCGACGATCGCGTCGCGCCGCTCGGCAAGCCGACGCTGTGGCACGGCGACGCCGGTGCGAGCTGGGCCGTCGTCGACGCCGGGCTCGCCCGCGGCCGCGACGTACGGGTCGGCCTCGAGGACGCGTTGATCGGCCGCGACGGCGGACCGGCGCCGGACAACGCCACGCAGGTCGCGGAGACCCTGGCCGCCGCGCGGGCCCGAACGGTCCCCCGGTGACCCGTTCCGATCCCGCCACGCGACGCCCCCGCACCGCGTTGTCGGCGGCCGAGGCGCGTCGCGTCGCGCTCGCGGCCCAGGGGTTCGCCGATCCGCCGCTCGGTCGCCCCGTCGACACGCGTGCGCTGCGGTCGCGCGTGCTCGACCGCGTCGGTCTCCTCCAGATCGACTCGGTGAACGTGCTCCAGCGCGCGCACTACCTCCCCACGTTCAGCCGGCTCGGGCCGTACGACCTCGAGCTCCTCGACAAGCTCAGCAGCTACGCGCCGCGCCGGCTGTTCGAGTACTGGGGGCACGAGGCCTCGCTCCTGCCCGTCGAGCTCTGGCCGCACCTGCACTGGCGACGGCAGCGCGCCCACGACGATGCCTGGGGCGGCATGCGAAGGATCGCCGTCGACCGGCCCGATCTCGTCGCCGCGGTCCTCGCCGACGTCGCCGAGCGCGGCCCGCTCAGTGCCGCCCAGCTCGCCCACCACGACGAACCGCGCGGCAAGAAGGGGCCGTGGTGGGACTGGTCCGACGTGAAACGTGCGCTCGAGTACCTGTTCTGGAGCGGTGAGGTCACGAGCGCGCGGCGCGTCCGGTTCGAGAGGCGGTACGACATCCCCGAACGCGTGATCCCGGCGCCGATCCTCGCGCTGCCGACGCCGACCACCGAGGAGTCCCAGCGCGCGCTCCTCCGCGTGGCCGCGCGGTCGCTCGGCGTCGCCACGGAGCCCGACCTGCGCGACTACTTCCGGCTTCCGTCGGCGGAGTCGAAGGCGCGGGTGGCGGAGCTCGTCGAGGCCGGCGACCTCCACCCGGTCGACGTCGAGGGCTGGACCGCGCCCGCGTACCTGGCGCCCGGCGCGCGTGTGCCGCGCCGCGTCGACGCGCAGGCGCTCGTCGGGCCGTTCGACTCTCTGATCTGGGAGCGGCCGCGGGTCGAGCGGGTGTTCGGGTTCCGGTACCGCATCGAGATCTACGTCCCGAAACCGAAGCGCGTCCACGGGTACTACGTGTTGCCGTTCCTCCTGGGCGACGAGCTGGTCGCACGGGTCGACCTGAAGAGCGACCGGGCCGCCGGCGCGCTGCTGGTGCAGGCGGCGCACGCCGAGCCCGGCGCGCCTCCCGAGACCGCCGAGGCGCTCGCCGCCGAACTGCGCAGCATGGCGTCGTGGCTGGGGCTGGCCGATGTCGTCGTGGTCGGCGCAGGCGATCTCGCGCCTGCACTCGCGGCCGCGTTGCACTGAGGTCCGGAGCGAGCCCGCGGCCGACCGGACGTCGCGTCCGGGCGCGTCCGGACCGCGGATAGCGTCGATCCCATGACCAGGTTGTCGCAGACCCTCACCACCTCGATCGACCGGCCGCCGCAGGCGGTCTACGACTACATCCGCGATCCGCGGCACATGCCCACGTGGGCGCCGGGGTTCACCTCGGAGGTGCACGAGGAGGACGGCACCTGGATCGCGCAGACGACCGAGGGGCCGGTCACGGTGGCGTTCGTCCCGGACAACGACTTCCTCATCGCCGACCACGTGGTGACGGTGTCCGACACGGTCCAGGTGCTCAACCCGATCCGAGTCCTCCCGAACGCCGAGGGCGCCGAGGTGATCTTCACGGTCGTCCAGGAGGAGGGCCAGAACGACGCCGAGTTCGAGGAGATCCTCGCGCTCGTCAGCGGCGACCTCGCCCTGCTGAAGCGCACGCTCGAGGGCGCCGCCGTCTGAGCGGTCGGCGCGGCCACCGACGTCGGGCGGCGGCGAGCGCTCCGAACCCCGCCAACCTCTGATCGCCGTGGCTCCCGTACCGTGCAGACGGTGGAGCCGCACGTCGTCGCCCCCGACGCGGCCGCGTCTGCCGAACCGGTTCCCGGCATCGTCGAGATCCTGCGTCGCCCGCATGTCCTTTCGACCCTCGGGCTGGCGCTCGTCGCGCGGTTGCCCCTCGGCGCAAGCGCCCTCCTGCTCCTGTTGCGCCTCACCGGCGCCGGCGCCAACTACGCGGAGGCCGGCGCGGTCGCCGGCTGTTTCGGCGCGGCGATCGGCGTCGGCCAGCCGCTCTGGTCGCGCCTGATCGACCGCCGCGGCCAGCCCTCGGTCCTGATCGTGTCCGGAACCGCAGCCGGCGTGATGTTCGTCGCGATCGCCCTCCTGCCTGCCGGTGCGTCACTCGGAGCGTGGTTCGCCGTCGCGGCCGTCGCCGGTGTCTGCCAGCCTCCGATCGGCTCGGCGATGCGGTCGCTCTGGAGCGTCCTCCTCGACCGGGACGAGGAGCGTCACGTCGGGTTCGCGATCGACGCGAGCGCGTTCGAGATCGTGTTCACCGTCGGTCCGGTGCTCTTCGTCGGGTTCATCGCGACGGTGGCGAGCTCGTCTGCGGCGTTCGGGGTCGGCGCGCTGCTCCTGGTCCTCGGGAGCGTCGGTATCGCGCGATCCGCGCCGTCGCGGGCGTGGCAGCCCGAGCCCCACGACGACTCCCGCTCGTTCTTCGCCGCGCTCCGGTCGCCCGGGACGATCACGATCCTGCTCGTCTACGTCGGTCTCGGCGGCTGCTTCGGCTCGATCGAGGTCGCGCTCGCGGCCTTCGCACGAGCGAACGATGCGCCGTCGATGGCGAGCGTCCTCCTCGCCCTGTGGTCCGCGGGCAGCGTCGCCGGAGGCCTCGTCCTCGCGCGTGCCGGAGCGTCCGGCGATCCTGCGCGCCGGCTCGTCGTGCTGGCCCTCCTCCTCGCCGCGTCCAACGGTGTCCTCGGCCTGCTCCACGATCCCGTGGTGCTCGGCGCCGTGCTCGTCGTGGCCGGCGCGTGGGTCGCCCCGATCTTCGGGACGGCGAGCACGCTGACCGCCGCCGTCGCCACGCCCGGAACCCTGACCGAATCGGTCGGCTGGACCGTCACCGCGACCACGGTCGGCATGACCTCGGCCGCCCCGGCCGCCGGCGCCGTCATCGACGCGACGTCGCCTGGTGTGGCGCTCAGCGCAGCCGCCCTCCCCGTGCTCGTCGCCGGCCTCGTCACGTGGCTCCGTCGGGACACGCTCGCCGGGGACGGCGAGGCGTCGACGTCTCCTCAGGCGTGGGCGCCCACGCGCAGCGCGCCGTCGGTCGACCAGGCCAGGACCGAGGGCCACGGGCCGTAGCCCTCGTCCGGGGTGATGTGCCCGCCGCCGGGGATCACGTCGGCGTCCACGCCGAGGCGGGCGGCGTACATGGCGTCCGCGCCGCCGGGGTTGTAGGCGTCGCGGTCCGAGCAGGCGATCCGGAGATCGCCCGAGGCCGCAGCGATCGCAGCGGGGTCGAGCGCGGACGGATCGAGCCGGAAGGTCGCAGCCGACTCGGGGAGCACGCCGGAGTCGGGCGGCGACACCAGCAGGACGCGATCGGGCCGCAGGTCGGTCGGGAGCAACGGTGCTGCCCGGAGCCAGAGCAGACAGGCCAGGGAGTGCCCGATCACGATCCGCTCGCCGCCGCCCGCGTCGTCGCGTAGCCCCGTCAGCTCGCGTTCGAGGGTCGCGGCCCACGCGTCGTACCGCGGGGCGTCGGCGTCCGGGAGGCTCGGGTACCGGACCACGTGGCCGTCGGCGGCGAGCGCCGCCGCGAGCCAGAACTGCCAGTGCGCCGGAGGCCGATGGTTCTCCAGACCGTGGAGGATCAGGAACGCCGCCTGCTGCATGCGCACACCGTACGGGGAACGAATCCCCGCGCGGCGTGCGCATCACCCCTCAGAGCTTCAGGGTGCCCGTCTGGGCCGTCGCGGCCGACCCGGCCGTCGCGATCCCGAGCGTGAGCGTGTACTTGCCGTGCTTGATCTTCGACGTGGTCTTGATCGTGATGGTCACCTTCGTGCCCTTCACGGTGGCACTCGCGGTGCCGAGCAGCTTCTTCTTCAGCAGCAGCCGCGCGCGGACGCTCGTCTTCGGCTTCACGGCCTTCTTGGCGGTACACGAGAGCACCACCTTCTTCGAGCCGCTCAGCTTCCCCTTGCAGGTGAGCTTCCCGAGACCGGGCACGGTCGGGACGGACGGCGACGCCGGGGCCGGCGTCTTCACCGGCGGCGTCACGACCACGGGCGCGGGTGTCGGGGTGGGCGTCGGTGCCGGGCTCGGCACGCGCGGCGTGCCCGGCAAGGCACCGGTCGACGCGTCGAGGGTGAGCGCGGGTGCGCGCTTGGCGCCGGCGAAATCGAACATCCCGTCGATCGGCTTCGCCTCGACGTCGGCGGAACCACCGCCGATCCGCCCGAGCGACCAGTTGTCCTCGATGAACCGCAGGATCGACGTCTGGTCGGTCTCGGTGTGGTCGACGTAGTTCTGCTTCGCGTACGGCGAGATGACCAGGAACGGCAGGCGCGGACCGAATCCGCAGCGGTCGTCGGTGGCCCGCACGGGGTCGGTCGCCTGACCGGGCAGCTTGCCGCACTGGCCGGCGCCGGTGAGGGTGTCCTCGGGGGTCGACGAGGTGCGCGTGATCGTCGGCGCCTGGTGGTCGTACCACCCGTCCGAGTCGTCCCAGGCGACGATGATCGCGGTACTGGCCCAGTCCGGTGAGGCCTCGATCTCGTTGATCGTGTTCACGAGGTGGGTCTGTTCGTCGATCGGATCCGAGTAGCCGGGGTGCCCGTCCTGGTAGTGGCCGGCCTTCAGGAACGACACCGCCGGAAGGTTCCCGGCCTTCACCGCCGCGTCGAAGACCGTCTGGTCGTAGTTGTGGTTCGCCGGGTCGTCCGGCTCGCCGACGTGACCGTTCGTGGCGGTGTGGTTCGGGTTCGACGTCGACGCGTAGTAGGAGAACGGGTTGTGGTGCGGGTCGTAGTCGGTCTGCACCGCGCCGGCCACGTTCGTGTGGCTGGCGCCGCAGGCGAGTGGAGCCGCCGGGAGCGAGCTCGGCGTGAAGCCGCCCTGGAACCATCCCCACGAGACGTGGGCGGCGTTCATGAGATCGCCGACGTTCTTCGACGGGCCGGCGCCGAAGTCGCCGTCGAGGGCGTACGTCCCGGTCGAGGACGAGCACCCGTCGTAGGCCTTCGGTGGGTTGAGGTTGCTGTAGGCGGTGTGGTTGTCGACCGCGCCCGCGATCGTGCCGATCGGCGTGTGGGCCGTGTCGCCGACGGTCGAGGTGTTGCCGCTGACGAGCTCGATGGCGCCGATCGTCGACGGGCCGAAGCCCGTGGCGTGGAAGTGGTCGCTCATCGCGAAGTGCTGGGCGTAGTTC
>JAVHXX010000511.1 GCA_031119595.1 Patulibacter sp.
CCACCAGTCCGTACCACCCGACGACCCGGCCCTCGGTGCCGGACTGCACGGCGGGATCGCCGTCGTCGCGGCCGTCGGCGGCCAGGAGGGTGTCGGGCTTCCCGAGCAGCCGGTCGACCTGGGCCTTCGTCTGCCCGCGGACGACGCCGCAGTGGACCACGCCGAGCGCCTGCCGTTCGTCGTTGCGCAGGAACGCCGCGCGGTCGAAGTCGAAGGTGCGGCACGACGGCGCGGTGACCGCGTCGCCGCGCTGCAGGAACAGCGCGACGCCGAGCCCGGCGAGCACGATCGCCGCCGACCCCGCGGGCACGCCGAGCAGGATCCGGAGCCGCGGCCATGGGGTGGCCCCGGCCCACCCCAGGAGTCCGATCGACACGACGAACGCCCCGGCGTCGAGGCCGGCGAGGGCTGTCGAGAACGCGACGTGCCGGAAGGCCTGACCCCAGTCGTCCGGGACCACCGTGAACAGCCCGTCGCCCTCGAACGGGTTCGGCGGGGTGATCGACGCCAGCGCGACGAATGCGGCGACCGCGAATCCGAGCAACCCCACCACGAACAGCCCCGCGCCCGCGAGCGCCACGAGCCCACGGACGACGGGGTTCCCGATCCTGGGCGGCGGCGCCGAGAACACCGCCGGGTGATCACCGGCCACCGCGGGCGCGGCCTCGCCCGCAGGCGCCGCTGGTTCGGTGGGCTCGCCGGGCAAGCCCCCAGCCTACGCCGGGGCGCTACTCCGCCACGCCACGTGGCGGCGCGAGCAGCCCGCGGCCGGCGAGCACCGGGGTGACGCCCTCGCCGAAGCGGTAGGCCTCCTCGAGGTGCGGGTAGCCGCTGAGGACGAACTCGTCGATCCCGATCGCGTGGTACTCGGCGATGCGGTCGGCGATCTCCTCGTGGCTGCCGACGAGCGCCGTGCCGGCACCGCCGCGCACGAGGCCCACACCGGCCCAGAGGTTCGGGGCCACGACGAGGTTGTCGGTGCGGCCGCCGTGGAGCTCACGCATCCGCCGCTGCCCCTCGGACTGCGATGCCTGCTGGATCAGCTGCGCCGCCTCGATCTGCTCGGGATCCAGGCCCGCGAGGAGTCGGTCGGCCTCGTTCCAGGCCTCGTCCGCGGTGTCGCGGGCGATCGCGTGGAGACGGATGCCGAACCGGATCTCGCGACCCTCGGCCTCGGCGGCGGCGCGCACCGTGGCGATCTTCTCCTCGACCGCCGCCGGCGGCTCGCCCCACGTGAGGTAGACGTCGGCGTACTTCGCGGCCACGTCGATCGCCGCCCTGCTCGACCCGCCGAAATAGATCTCCGGCGCAACCGGAGGCGCCTCGATCTGCGCGTCCTCCACCCAGATGTGGTCGCCCTTGAAGTCGACCTTCTCGCCGGTCCACAGCTCTCGGATCACGTGGAGCGCCTCACCGCAGCGGGCGTACCGGTCGTCCTTGCCGAGCGCGTCGCCGTAGCGGCGCTGCTCACGGTCGTCACCGCCGACGACGACGTTGAGGAGCAACCGGTTGCCCGTGAGGCGCTGGTACGTCGCGGCCATGTGCGCGGCGTAGGTCGGCCGCTGCATGCCCGGACGGAAGGCGACGAGGTAACGGAAGGTCGTCGTGCGCTGGCTCAGGGCGACGGTCGTCAGCCATGCGTCCTCGCACCACGACGACGTCGGTGTGAGGGCCGCGTCGAACCCGAGCGACTCCGCGGCGACCGCGATCTGACCGAGATAGTCGAGGGTCGGCGGGCGCTCGCCGCTGTTGCCGTTGCTCGAGACCCCGTCGGTCGCCACCCGCGACCCGGCCGCGCCCACCGCGTTGCCGAGCGACAGGTCGCTGCGGGAGTCGCCGTTCGTCGGCAGGAACCAGTGGAGGGTGACGGGCATGGGGCGATCTCCGGGGAGTCGTGGCGGACGGATGCTGCCCGCCCGGGGCCGGTCGCGGGGCCTTCTCCCGCGACCGGCCCCGGATGGGCCATCGCTCAGCGGTAGAGCGAGAACTCCGGCGCGCGACGGTTGAGCGTCCAGTCGCCGACCTCGCGGGCCTTGTACGCGACCGGGTCGTGGACGGTGTGGGTGCGGACGTTGCGCCAGTGCCGGTCGAAGCCGTAGGCGGCGGTCGTCGCCCGCGCGCCCTGGATCTCGAAGAGGCGGCTCGTGGCGTCGAGGGCGACCTTCGTCGTGAGGTACTTCGCGTCGTAGATCGCGACCGCGGCCTCGGCGCGCTGCGCGTCGGTGAGGTCGTGGCCGACCGCCAGCGCGCGGTCGAGCGCATCCCCGGCACGGTCCGCGAGGAGGGCGGCGGCGCGCACCTCGGCGACGATCTCGCCGACCGTCTCGAGGATGTACGGGTCGTCGCTCGCGGACTCCACGCCCGAGCTCTCCCACGGGTGCGCGTTGGCCTTCGTCCACTCGAGGGCCTCGACGATCGCGCCCTCGGCCGTGCCGATGTAGAAGTTCACGAACGCGAGCTGCCAGTGGGGCGTGACGAGCGTCTGGAAGGCGTCCGGGACGCCACCGATGAACGGCTCGACCCCGAGGATCTCGCTCTTCTCGATCCGCACGTCGTTCAGCTCGACGCCGCCCGAGTCGGTGAGGCGCTGGCCGATGTTGTCCCAGTCGTCCCGCGCGTTGAAGCCCTCCTTGCCGGCGGGGAGCGTGATGAACACGAGCTCGCCGTCGAGGGTGGCGGTGACCGAGAGCACGTCGGCGAGGGTCGCGCCCGAGGCGAAGGTGCGGTGTCCGCTGAGCCGGAAGCCGTCACCGTCGCGGGTGAGGACGAGGTCCGAGCCGCCGCGCGGGTTCTGGATGCCGCCCCAGAACAGCTTGCCCTCACCGTTCTTGCGGGACTGGCGGTCGGCCTGCTCCGGCGTGCCGAAGAGCTGCGCCACGCGGGTCTGGGCGTAGTGGTAGCCGAGCAGGTGCGCGATCGACGTGTCCCCGCGCGCGATGCGGCGCGTGAGAATCGACGCCTGCCCGTACGACAGTCCCGAGCCGCCGTACTCGACGGGCTCCTGCACCTGGAGCAGGTCGGCGGCGCGGAGCAGCTCGACCTCCTCGCGCGGATGCCCGTTCGCCCGGTCACGTTCCGCGGCGGTGCTGCGCAGTTGCTCGGCGACGCGGTCGGCAGCATCCAGCAGCTGCTGGAACCGGGTGTCGTCCGTGGCGGCCGAGCCGGGCTCGGCCGTGATGGGGTTGGAGATGGTGCTCATGGCGGGTCCGCCTGGGTCGAGTCGTGGTGCGTATGTGTTGGGTTGCTCTTGGCTCGTCTGGGGTGGACCCGGGGCCGTGCGGGCGCCGGGGTTCGGGGTGTGAAGTCGTGTGGTGTGCCGACGCGGCAGCGCTACGCGGCGCGGCGCTGAGCGGCCGTGGGCGCGGCGCCGGAGGCGAAGACGGGCGCAGCCTCGGAGGGAGGCGCGGCGACGAGTTCGAGC
>JAVHXX010000512.1 GCA_031119595.1 Patulibacter sp.
GCTACTTTCGGAAGCTGGTGCTGGACGCCTTGCAGACGCCCTGACCGAAATCGAGAGGATGAGCGCGGCCTACGCCTCGTGCCGCGCACCTCTGCTCCCTGAATGATGATGATGGTTTGAAGCCAGCTGCCAGCGGTGGGTGCAGTTCGTCTGCGGGGTTGCTCATGATCCTCGCTACCCAACCCGCCGCAGTACCGCTCTCTTTTAGCCTTGGGGGAGTGCGGTACACTCTAATATCTAATTTAGACGGCCGCTGATCTACGGAGCTGACGCTGCCGTCCATCCTTCACAGGTGGACGACAGTGTCGATGCGCTCGGTCAAGATCAGCTCGCTTGCTCCCGGCCTCAACAACCGGCTGGAGCCGACGCAGCTCGTCACCGTCCTCGACGATCGCTCGCGCGGCACGTTCCTCTACGCGGCCGACAACGTCGACATCAACAGCAAGGGCTACCTCGCGCGCCGTCGCGGAACGTCCAAGCGGATCGAAGACTCCGCGCATTCGATCTGGGCCGACTCGAAGGGGGCGTTCGCAGTCGTAGCGGGCAATCTGGTCGCACTGCAGCTGTCGGGCGATCAGCTCGAGCAGACCCCCATTCGCACCGGGCTTCCGAACCGTCCGCTGTCTTACTCGCGCGGCGCCGACGGCGACCTCTATTGGTCGAACGGCCAGAGCATCCGCCGGGTCGCCGCCGGCGAAGACCGCCCGATCGCCACGCTGCCACCCAACGCTCCGGATTCCTTCGACATCGTCGCGAACAGCGGAGGCTTGGCTGCCGGCCGCTACCTCCTCGCCTTCACCGAAATCTCGGTCGATGGCGAATCGCCGGCCACGCCCGTCGTGCAGGTCGATGTGCCGGACAACGGGAGCATCGCGTTCACGGGGCTGCGCCATGTCTACATGTCCGGCCCGAACGGCGACATCCTCACGTACCAGGGCTTCGGCGATCGTGTCCTGGTTCACACGCAGGACGGCCGGCGCTGCGAGACCATCAACCTCGCGCTGATGCCGGCTGGCTCGGTCGTGCGCCACTACCGCGGCCGGATGCTGGTCGCTGACGATTCGGTGCTCTATGTCTCGGAGCCGTTCAACTACGGCCTCTACAACCCCGCGACCAGCTACTTCCCGTTCCCCGAGCGCATCTCGGTGATCGAGCCCGTCGACAACGGCCTGTACATCTGCGCCGACAAGACGTACTGGATCGGTGACCTGTTCAACGACACCCTCCAAGAGCTCCTGCCGTACGGCGCGCTGCCGGGCACGAGCGGCCAGTCGCCGGACCTCGAGCAGGTCTTCTGGCAGTCCCCGCGCGGCCTCGTCGTGGCCGACAAGAACCAGGCGGTGAAGAACCTGCAGGACGACGCACTCGTCCTCCCGCCCGCCGCGAGCGGCGCATCTCTCTACCGCGAGCAGAACGGCTCGCTGCACATCGTCTCCACGCGCTTCGCTGTGGAGCCCTCGGTCGCTGCGGCGACCAGCTTCATGGACGCCGAAATCGTGCGGAAAGGAACCATCCTATGAACAGCCGTGGCCGTCTCGGCTTCACCTATACCGTCGAGGTCGAATCGCCCGACGGGACCATTTCTCAACGAGAGACCGTTCACAACCTGTTGCCCGATGAAGGCATCGCGCACATGCTGGCGGTCACCTTCAAGGGCGCGGCTCAAGTGCCTACCTGGTACATCGCGCTCTACAAAGGCAACTACTCGCCAACCGCCGCGATCACTGCGGCTACGTTCCCCGCACTCGCCACCGAGTTCACCGACTACACGCCCTCGGCACGCGTCGAGTTCAACGAAGGCGCGGTCAGCGGCGGTGCACTCAACAACGGGGCGAATCGCGCCGAGTTCACCGCGACTGCGGACGCGACCGTCTATGGCGGCGTGATCACGTCGTCGTCACCGAAGGGCTCCGTCACCGGCGTGATCGCCAGCGCGGTGCGCTTTTCTTCACCCAAGGTCCTCGCGACCGGTGACGTGCTTCGCGTCACGGCCGGCGTGTCCCTCGTTTCTGCATAAGGAAAGAGCCATGACTCTCAAAGCCTCCACCGGCCTTCGCAACTCCATGCTCAGCGGCGGCTCGTTGCGCTCGAGCCTCGGCAGCCCGTTGCTGCTGATTTATTCGGGCACGCCCCCGGCTACGGCCGAC
Organism: Patulibacter sp.; assembly: GCA_031119595.1. Classification (GTDB taxonomy): domain Bacteria; phylum Actinomycetota; class Thermoleophilia; order Solirubrobacterales; family Solirubrobacteraceae; genus JAGIBJ01. The sequence continues at coordinate 2,148 of JAVHXX010000512.1, forward strand.
GCCGCGATCACGGGAACGCTGCTGTGCACCATCAGCGACAACAGTTCGGGCGACCCGCTGAACTTCGATGACGCTTCCGGCGGCACGCTACCCAAGATGGCAGCTCAGGTCTGGTCCGGCATCAACGTCGCCAGTGGCACCGCAACGCACTTTCGAATCATCGACTCCGAGTTTCCGGACGATGGTACCGCCAGCACGGTGCAGCCGCGACTGCAGGGTCTGTGCGGTACCGCGGGCGCGGACCTGAACATGAGCAGCGTGAACCTCACCTCGGGTGCGCCGCAAACCATCGACGCCGCCAACATCACGCTGCCGACCTTCTAAGCATGGCCGATCTCTTCCTGGATGAATTCAACGGCCCGCCGGGGTCCGTGGCCGGCCATGACGCCGGCGGCGGCCATCTGTGGGCCGCTCCGTTCACAGGGGGCGACCGCTTGTTCCTCTCCGGGTTCGGCTCACTTGTGGCGCCACCCGGCAGCTTCGGTGATGCACAGATCAGGATCAGCGAGTTTGCGAGCGCTGATGAATATGAGCTGGAGTTGAAATTCGGCGGACCACTCACCGACACTCTAGAAGTTGAGTACGGCGTTCAGTCCGTTGGTGACCTGACGCCGGGTAACTACTACATCAACATTTCGAACGCCGGCTGCTCGGTGCGTTGGTACACGAAGGACCCCAACCAAAACTTTTCGTGGCCCGACACGATCGTCGAGAACACGACGATCACGTTCAGGTTCACGAACGGTGCGGCGGCGCCGCGTTTGACATGCCTCTACGAAGGCGAGTTTGCATTCGCGTACGGCACGTCAGACTTCGTGATGGCCGACCACATCTGGAAGATGGCAACCGGTGACGCGGCGTTCGCTCTACTCAGCCTGCGCGCCGGAACCCCGACGCCGCCCGAGCCGTCCGCCTTCTGGACCAGCCTAGTCGGCGCCACCGCCACCCTGGCAGACCCCGCTCCACCGCCCGAGGCTTGACCATGGCCTACGGGAAGTTCCGCAACGGCCCCACCGCAGTCGGCCGCTCGGCGGCCAACTGGCTGCAGGACGACAAGCTAACTTTCACGACGCGCCGTCGTGGAGATGTGCTCGTACGCAAGAGCGGCGAGTTCACGAACATCTTCCAGGGGGAGCAGACCTTCGACGGCTATTACTCGCTCGGGCGCGTCGTCGGCGAAGGCACGCGAATCCTCGGGTCAGCAGACGCGAGAGTATTCAAGGATCGAGGTCCGGCACCGACCGGCGGCGGCTTCGTCACCTCACAGCTTG
>JAVHXX010000513.1 GCA_031119595.1 Patulibacter sp.
GAGCGGTGTCGTTCCAGACGGAGTAGCTGCGGTTCGCGGAACCACGCGGGCGGGGCAGGTAGTGACGACCCGCGTAGTGAACAACAGCTTCCAGTTGTTGGCGCCCGGCCGAGACAGCGGCCCCGATACTGCGGCTAACGGTGCCAGCCGCCCCGACCTGCCTAGCCTTTCGGGACAATTTAAGCATCAATCAGTCGAGTGGCTCGACGAGAATGGCAAGGTGCTGCGTCACCTGCCCGAGTGAGAGGGTCTGCCGCTAGCTGGAGGGTAGCCGAGCCGCGATGAGCATCACGCAGCTCCGGGAGCTGTACGAGGAGGGGCTGCCCGTTCGTGAGATCGCCGAGCGGCTAGGCCTCGCCGACCATGTTATTTGGACGCGGGTGCAACGACTGAGGACCGATGGGGTGGGGCTGCCGCCCCGTCGGCCGCGGTGGACTGATGCGGATCGGGCACTCCTGGCCGAGCGACGGCATTAGGGCAAGTCGCTGCGGGAGCTCGAGATCGAGTTCGGACGAACTCGAGGAACAATTACCTCACAGCTCCGGACGCTGCGACGTTTGGGCTGCGACGTCGATCCGTCTTAGCGGCGTCGAGCGATGGAGGACGTCGTCGATCCCCACTCGGCGATGGACCTACGGCGATTGGTCGTCAGTGGGCGACGCAGCCAGCTCTCGAGTTGCTGTGGTTGGTTCGTCGCGGTCGCGTCCCCGCGTTCAGGAAGCACCCAGTGACGATCACACCCATCAAGGTCACGGCTGCTCCAGCCGCCGCCGAGACCGGCGTAATCGAACGCTTGCGTCGCCGGGAGCTGCCACTTCTGATCGCGTGCCGTCGCACCGGGAGCGTTCTAGCGGAGAGGCCAGGATCCGTCCGGGATCTCGGGCTCGCGCGTGTCGATAAGCAACATTTGCTCTGCTTCAACAGGGCCAAAATCCCGAACGCGACTATTGCGTCGGAGATCTTCAAACCTGTCAGCCAAGACGGATCCGCCGTACGTTCGTTCTCAAACGCCCAAGCCTGGCTCGCTCTACGCCTTGGACAGCAAGCCGACCGTTCGCGTTCGGTAAGGCGCAAAGCCTCGAGAGCTTGCCACGCAGGTGGAAAATCTGGCACGCCTCTGGCATTTGTGCTGCTCGTCGGTCGCAGGTCCCTCCCCCGGGTGTCGCCGGCCAGGCACTGACCGTGGCTGACCGTGAAGTTGTGGGTATTGCGTCCGCGACGCATCGGTTCGTCGCGTATTAATTGACCGCGATCCGGCGTTCCCCCGAGCCGGTGAATTCGTTCACCTCCCACCCCGAGGGATCTCTTGATCAGCCTTATTTCGCGCCGCTTCAGCGGTGCGCTGCTCCGAGCGCTGCCGTTGGCAGCTGCGGCAGCTTGTTTCCCCGCTGCGGCGCTGGCCGACGATGTCGCGTCGGCGCCTGCGGGCAGCATCGTGTCCCGCGATGACTTTTCCATCACGACAAAGCAGGGCGGCGCGTTCCACACGCGGACGTTCCCTGAGCCTGTCAACTTCCAGAACGCCGACGGGTCGTGGGATCCGATCAATCGGACGCTCGTGAGCGATGGCGATGGCGCCGTGCACCCGAAAGATGTTGATGGCGACGCGGCAATTCCGGTCTCGCTCGACGATCCGCTTCGTCTGGAGCACGACGGTCGTCATCTGTCGTTCCGTCTGCTCGGCGCCGATGGTGAGCGAAGCACGGCCGGGTCGGTCGCGTCCTTCGACGACGCGATTCCCCACGCCGATGTCAAGTACCGCTCGCTGTCGGATGGCCTCAAAGAGAGTGTCGTCCTGGACAGCCCGGCGGCACGTCGGGTCTACAGCTACGCGGTGACCGGAGGGGACGACCTGGAAGCCAAGGTCGAAGCAGACGGCCAAGTGGTGTTCGCCGACAGCAACGGCGACCAGAAGTTCCGTGTTTCGGCGCCGCTCGCATGGGACAGCGCAGCCGACAAGGCGTACTCCAACGCACTGACGCTGTCCGTCACGAAGGAATCCGCCGGCCACTGGACGCTCACTATGCGCCCTGATTCGGCGTGGCTCGACGACCCGGCCCGTGTGTACCCGGTTACGCTCGACCCAGACTTCTACTGGCTCAACGACGGCACGGGCGCTGAACGATTCCACGGGGCCAACCAGGACTGTTACCTCTCCGGCGGTGTGCAGGCTGCCATCACGTACGGCGCCGCAACGACGCTGGCGATCGGGTACTACAACCGCCCGTACCGGGCAAACCTTCGCTTCGACCTCGCGGCGGCGATCCCGGCGTACGCGAACATCACGAATGCGCAGCTGGCGATGTTCCTGCCTGGCAACACGACGCACTCGGCGATCAACAGTCGCGTGCACACGATCACGTCGGACTGGGACAACACCGCGACCTGGAACAACCGCAAGACCAACACGCCGTGGTCGACGAGTGGCGGCGGCGGCGACGTGAGTTCTGCTGCCAACCTGACCGGCACTGTCAATCCGTCGGTCGGCAATGCCAACTACTGGTACTACTGGAACACGCCGCTCGCCACCGTTAACGGCTGGATCAAGGGGACCCTGCCGAACTACGGCATCCAGGTCTCCGCCGACTCCGAAGTTGCCGCCACGAACGCCTATTCGTTCGTCTCGACGGACGGCAACCAGGCCAGCTGGCCGGCGCTCGACGTGACCTGGGTCCCGGACACCACGCCGCCCTCCGGTCTCGACACCGACGGCCTCGGTGGCGGTGACCAAGACACGGTGTCTGGCAGCTACGCCGGCGCCGTGACGGCGACCGCTACCGATGATGCTTCGGGCGTCAAGAAGTTCGAGCTGTTGCGTGACGCCGATGTCGTCGTGGCCACGTCGAACGTCTCGTGCCCCGGCAACCTGTGCCCGCTCGCGACGACCGCGTCGCTGCCTTACAACGTCACCAGTTGGACCGAGGGTGATCACACCTTCAAGCTGCGCGTCACCGACGGCGCAGGGAACGTCACTACCGGTACGCCGTGGACGATCACGGTCGACCGCACCCCGCCGCAGTTCCCGGCCACGCTGGGACTTAGCGTGTTCGACAACGGTGGCACCACGCTGAACTGGAGCGAGGCGAATGACCGCGGCTCGAACGGGGTCTTCGACCAGTCGGTCGCTTCGTACGACTGGCGTTACAAGGTCGGGACCGGTGCGTTCAGCGCCTGGGCGAACTCCGGTGACTCATCGGCATCGATCCCGACGCCGAGCCAGACGGCAGTCAGTGTCGAGGTCGTCGCCATCGACTTCGCCGGCAACCGCTCGACCACCGCGCAGTTCTCCGGAACGCTCGGAAACCCGAGCTTTAGCGGCCTGATCGAAGGCAACGTCTACCGCAGCGCTTCGACCCTGAAGTACTGGGACTACGCGAACGGCACCAAGAAGGAAATCCCGTCGCAGCAAATCGCA
>JAVHXX010000514.1 GCA_031119595.1 Patulibacter sp.
CTCACGCGTGGATTCGTCGGCGTCCGGGTCGGGGGCGTCGCCGGCGCGGCGGCCGCGGGCGCGGCTCTTGGGCGGGTCGACGGAGCGCGGTTCCTTGCCGCTCGGGCCCTCGCCCTTCACGGGCTTGTCGAGGGGGCTCTCGGCCGGGACGAACGCGCTCGAACTCTGGTTCTCGGTGAGGAGCGCGGTGAGGGTGCCGGAGAGGGCGTCGACCTGGTGCGGGCCGAGGGTGGTGGTGCCGTCGGCGAGGGTCGGCTCCTCGACGGACAGCATCCGCTCGAGGCCCAGGAGGAGCGACCAGCGGCGGCGCCAGGCGGTCGACGGGGCCGGCAGGCCCTCGCTCTGCTCCGCGAGCGCCTGGTCGATCGCGCGGCGGCGGGCGGTGCCGTGGGCCAGGGCGACGGACGCGTCCTCGTCGCCGAGCAGGACCGGCTCGCGGATGAATTCCGCGGCGCGGGTGAGCTCGGCATCCGACGGGACGTCGGCGGTGGGAGAGGCGTTAGGCACGCGTGCTCCGGAAAGGGGTGAACGGTGAGGAAATCACGGACGAGAGCGAGGGGACATCGATGATCGGGCCGCGTGGCGGACCGGAAACCGCGAGCGAGCAGCCTGCGGCAGGGAGCGATGAGGGGCGACGGCGGGGAAGGGGTGGATCGCCGTGATCCGAATTCTCGTGGCTGCAGGAGCAGAGACACGGCGCTCCGGCGGCAGGCCAGAGCAACTGCGGGGCAGTCTATCGCAGCGGCCGGGCCCCGCCAAGCAGGAGTCCGTGCGGGCCTGGACGCTGCGTTGCCGGGCCCGTGGCGGCGCGGGTCTGTCAGGCTCAGGGCCATGCTGCGTGCCCTCCCGATGCTCCGCGGCCGCCGCCGGGCGGTGCTCGCCGCGACGGTCGCCATGGTCGGGGCGGCGGGACTCGCCGGCTGCGGTTCGGGGGAGCAGGTGCCGCCGGCGCTGTCGAAGGCCGAGATGCAGGCCGCGCTGAAGACGATGCTGCCCGACGCCCCCGGCCCGGCGGGCGCGGTCACGGGCACGAAGGGCTACCTCGCCGCCGGCGTGATGCGCCTGGAGCAGGAAGCCGGCACCGTGCTGCCCGGCGAGCCGAAGCAGGCGACCGCGATCTACAACTCGCGTCTCGCGGCACTCCGCGGCACGCCGGTCGTGGTGAACCTCTGGGGCGACTGGTGCGCGCCGTGCCAGAAGGAGATCCCGATCTTCCAGCGGGTCGCGCTGGCCGAGCGCGGCCGGATCGCCTTCCTCGGCGTCGCCACCTTCAGCACGCGGGCGAAGACCGAGGCGTATCTCGCCACGAAGAAGTGGCTGCCGTACCCGTCGGTGCTCGACGACGACGGCCAGATCGTCGGCACCACGCACGTGAGCAACGTGCCGCAGACGATCTTCTACACGGCGACCGGCAAGCGGTTCGTGCACATCGGCCCGTACACCTCGGTCGCCGCACTCGAGACCGACATCAAGCGATACGGGTTCTCGTGAGCGACGGCGAGCTCCGCACCAACCCGTTCGACGGCTCGCGCACGCTCATCGCCGCAGGTCGCCGGGACCGCCCCGGCGGCGGGATCACGGTCGACCCGCTCGAGACGATCGCCCCGGAGACGGACCCGTTCCTCGAGGGCCACGAGGACCGGACCCCGCCCGAGGTCGACGCCGATCGCCCCGGCGGCGGGCGCGCAGACGGACCCGGATGGGTGACCCGCGCCGTGCCGAATCCCTTCCCGCTGGTGGTCGCGAACGCCAGCGACCCCGAGCCCGAGGCGCAGCCGCAGCTCTTCGGCGCGACGCCCGCCGAGGGCGAGCACGAGGTGATCATCCAGTCGCCGCGGCCCGTCGTGAGCCTGTCGCAGCTGGAGCCCGGCGAGGTCGAGCGGGTCGTGGCGATGTGGCAGCGGCGGCTGCGGGCCCACGCCGGCGCGGCGGCCCGGCACCTGCTCGTGAACGAGCGTCCGCGGTCGGGGGCCTCCCAGCCGCACACCCACGCGCAGCTCGTGACCTTCCCGACCGTGCCCGCCGTGATGGCCCGCGAGCGTGAACGGGCCGAGGCGTACTCGCAGCAGACGATGGGCGCGAACCTCACGTCGGACTACCTCCAGGAGGAGGTGCGCCGGCGCGTGCGGATCGTCGCGGTCGCCGACGACGCCGTGATCCTGGCCCCGTTCGCGTCGCGGGCGGCCTACCACCTCACGATCATCCCGCGGACGTCCGCACTGCGGTTCGAGGACCAGCCCGACGGAGCAGGCGGGGCGGCGCTCCACGACGCGCTCCGCCGGCTCGCCGCGCGCTTCGGCGCTCCGCCGCCGGTCAACCTCTGGGTGCGCACCGCGGTGAGCGGGGCCGAGCGCACGTCGTGGCGGATCGAGATCGTCCCGGCGCTCACGCAGCCTGGCGGCGTCGAGCTCGGCGCCGGGACGGACGTCGCGACGGTCTCGCCCGAACAGGCCGCCGACGAGCTCCGCCGCCTGTGATCCTCATCGCGGTCGCCGTGTTCGTGGCGATGGCCGTGGGCATGCAGGCCAGGAAGCGCACGGAGCGCACCGACCGCGTCGTCACCCTCGCCCTCGACTTCGTCCTCCTCGGCCTGCTGCCGCTGATCGCGTTCGCGTTCGGGACGAAGGTCGAGCTGAAGGTCTCGACGCTCGTCGGGATCCTCGCGGGCTACGTCGTGGTCGGCACGGTGGGCGTGCTGGCGTGGCAGATCACGCGTCGCCGGATGCACCTCTCGGCGCGGCAGCAGGGCGCGGTCGTGCTCAGCGTGATCCTCGCGAACACGGGCTATTTCGGGCTCCCGGTGGCCGTCGCGCTGCTCGGCAAGGACCACCTGCCGCAGTCGGTCACCTGGGACCAGCTCATCTCCGGGCCGATGGCGTACCTGATCGCGCCGTTCGTGGCCGGGTCGATCGCCGGGGTGCACGACGGCCTCCATCTCGGCGACCGGCTGCTCGTGACGGTCAAGCGGGCGCCGGCGATCCCGGCGCTGATCATCGGCCTGGCGGTGCCGAGCCACCTCATCCCCGGGTGGTTCCTCGACGTCGCCACCTGGTGTGTGTACGCGACGCTGCCGCTCGGCTTCTTCGCGGTCGGCGCGACGATCCAGCGGCTGCAGGCCGGCGGCATCCCGCCGCCACCGCGGGCGATCGCGCTCACGGTCGGCCTGCGGATCGTGGTCGCGCCGCTCATGTTCCTGCTGCTCACCGTGCTGGTCTTGCCGACCCAGCCCGACTCGTTCAAGCTGGCGGCCGCCATGCCGTGCGGGATCAACGCCCTCATCGTGGGCCACGCCTTCGACCTCGACCGTGGCCTGACCTCCATCGCGATCGCCTCCTCGACGGCGATCGTGACCGCCGTGGCGCTCGTGGCGAGCGTGGTCACGTGA
>JAVHXX010000515.1:0-1143 GCA_031119595.1 Patulibacter sp.
GCGTGAGCTCGTGCGTGCCGCCGTCGGGGACGAGGAGGACGCCGCCGCGGACCTTGTGGCGACGGAGACGGCCTGGCGCGCGACGATGCGGACCCGGCTGGCGATGGACGTGCTCGGGGACGACGCGTTCCCGCACGCCCTCTGGAAGCGGATCACGACGGCGTCGGAGGTCCTCACCGAACGGGTCCGGTCGCTGCACGCGCTCGAAGAGCTGCGGCGCATCGCGGGCATCGCCGAGCGCGCCGGTGAGTCGACGTTCGCCTACGGGGTGCTCGCGGGCGACCGGGCGACGCTCTCGCAGGCGATCACGCTGGCCGAGAGCCGCCGGCCGGCGGACCAGGACCTCGCGCAGGAGCTGATCGCCCGCGTGCTGCCACGGACCGGCGGCGCGCGGCGGATCGGCCTCACCGGCGTGCCGGGGGCGGGGAAGTCGACGACGATCGAGGCGCTCGGGGCGTGGCTCGTCGAACGCGGCCACAAGGTCGCGGTGCTCACGGTCGACCCGTCGAGCGCGCGCTCGGGTGGCTCGATCCTCGGGGACAAGACCCGCATGCAGAAGCTCTCGATGCTCGAGAACGCGTACATCCGCCCGAGCCCGTCGTCCGGCGTGCTCGGCGGCGTCGCCCGCCGCACCCGCGAGGCGATGCTGCTCTGCGAGGCCGCCGGCTTCGACGTCGTGATCGTCGAGTCGGTGGGGGTCGGCCAGTCCGAGGCCGTGCTCGCCGACCTCGTCGACTGCTGCGCCCTGCTGCTGGTGCCGGGCGCGGGCGACGACCTCCAGGGCATCAAGCGGGGCATCATGGAGATCGCCGACGTCGTCGTCGTGAACAAGGCCGACGGCGACCGCCTGAAGCTCGCGCGGCGCGCGGCCTCCGACTACCGCCACGCGCTCCACATGCTCCCGCCCGCGACGCCCGGCTGGGACACCGTCGTGCTCACCCTGAGCGCGACCGAGGGCACCGGCCTCGCCGAGTTCTGGCAGGCGGTCGAGGACCACCGGGCACACCTGGAAGCGGATGGCGGCCTCGGCCGCCGACGCGAAGCCCAGCAGCTCAAGTGGTTGCGATCGCTGGTGGAGGAGTCGGTGCTCGCGGCCTTCTACGCCCGACCCGGGGTCTCCGAATCCCTCGCCGCCGCCGAGGC
>JAVHXX010000515.1:1243-3379 GCA_031119595.1 Patulibacter sp.
TCGCGGCCTTCTACGCCCGACCCGGGGTCTCCGAATCCCTCGCCGCCGCCGAGGCGGCCGTGGCGGCGGAACAGCGGACGGTGCCTCAGGCCACGGCGGATGTCCTCGCTGCCGCTCAGTCCCGCCACCAGTAGTCCTGTTCGTCGTCGACGTCCGAGATCTCGGCGGTGAAGGTCGGCGCCCGCGGGTCGCTGCCCGATGGTGTGCCGGCCACGTAGGTGAGTCGCATGCGCGTGAACACCAGGACGTCGCCGCTGAGGAGCTGACGGGGACGCCAGACCCGGAGCTTCACGGGGTAGTCATGGAAGTGGCCGGCGGCGCAGTAGGGAATGCAGTCGTTGGCAGAGACGTCTCCGACGGCCGTGGCCGACGTGCCGCCCCAGGTCCTCCAGTGCAGATGGTGGACCGCGAAGTTGCCGTCGCCGCACGCGATGACGACGTACCGAGGGCGCCGCTGCGCGTCCTTGCATCCGGCGGGCATGTGAACGTCGACCACGCCGCTCACGCGTTGCCCGACCGTCATCAGACACGCTGCGGACGCGCCGGTGGGGATCTGGGCGTACCGTCGCGGAACGCCGTCCCCGGCGGCACCGACAGCGTCCAGTCGTCGAGTTCCGCGCCGTCGTCCACCTGGTCCACGACGGTGCCGTTGCGGTTGCGGACGGTCAGCGAGATCGCCCCGACCGACGTACCCGCGGAGTCATCCGAGCGCGTGGTGAAGTCCGTTTCGAGCCCGTACGCGAGCCGATGGGGCAGCCCGTCGAACTCGATCACCGGCGGGGTGGCGGCAGGGCATGCCGGAACCTGCGGCACACCGTCGGCTGACGACACGGATGGCATGGCCGCGCAGGCCATCGCGACCGCGAACGGGCGGAGAACGTCACGGAGGTGCACGACGCGCATTTGAACACGAAACGTTTCCGATGGCCATGGCGATCGACGGAATCTCGACGCGCTCAGTCGATCCGCACCGAGCCGACCTCCACGTAGCCCTCCGCCCGGCTACACATGCGCAGGAGCACGAGGGTGTGCCACGTGTGCCACTGGCCGCTGTCGTCGGTGGTGGACCACTCGTCGACGCCGACCGTGTATTTGCATTGCACGATCATCGCCTCCGCTGGCGACGGCGCGACGGCGGCCGCGGCCGGGAAGAGCGCGACGGCGACCGCCGCGGTGGTGAGGGACCTGCGTGTGGCGAACATGGGACCGATGCTCGGCCCGGGGACGAGCTACGTGTGTCGCGGACGCGACGGAGCGGGTATGCCGGCCGCGTCGGACCGGTCCGGAACGACGAAGGGCCCCGCAACTGCGGGGCCCTTCGGAGGCTGCGGCACGTGACCGCAGGGCAGCCGGGGTGGAGCCCCGGCGCTTGCGACTACTTCGCGGCGCCTGCCGGGACCGGCGACGGCACGATGCGGATGTACGGCTTGGGCTCGTCCCAACCGTCCGGGTACTTCTCCTTCGCGGCGTCGTTCGAGACGGAGCCGGCGATGATGACGTCCTCGCCCGGCTGCCACTGCGCGGGCGTGGCGACCGCGTGGCCTGCGGTGAGCTGCAGCGAGTCGATGACGCGCAGGACCTCGTCGAAGTTGCGGCCGGTCGTCATCGGGTAGATGAGGACGAGCTTGATCTTCTTGTCCGGGCCGATCACGAAGACGTTGCGCAGCGTCGCGTTCTGCGCCGGGGTGCGGTCGGTCGGGTCGCCGTCGACATCGGCCGGGAGCATGCCGTAGAGCTTCGCGACGTTGAAGTCCGTGTCGCCGATGAGCGGGAACGTCGGACGGGAGCCCTGCGTCTCCTCGATGTCCGCGAACCACTTCTCGTGGTTGTCGATCGGGTCGACCGAGATCGCGATCGGCTTCACGCCGCGCTTCTCGAACTCACCGTTGATCAGCGCCATGTAGCCGAGCTCGGTGGTGCAGACCGGCGTGAAGTCACGCGGATGCGAGAACAGGACGGCCCAGCTGTCGCCGATCCAGTCGTGGAAGTTGATCGTGCCCTGCGTGGTTTCGGCAGTGAAATCAGGGGCGGTGTCGCCGATGGTGAGGCTCATGTGAGGACTCGTCCTTGTACGCGCGGTCAGGTGCGGGTTGGCCCCGCGAACTCGCATTCGCGGGAAACTCCGTGGAGTATGCC
>JAVHXX010000026.1 GCA_031119595.1 Patulibacter sp.
CGTGGTACCAGCGGTCGTGGGCGATCGGCACCTTCGCCGTGATCGTGATCTGCGCGGTCATCGCCGCGTTGCTGCTCGGCAACCAGACCCGCGTCACCGTCCCCGACGTCCGCAACGCGACCGTCGCCTCGGCCACCGACCAGCTCGAGAAGGCCGGCTTCGACGTCCAGACGGTGAAGCGCACCTCGGACCAGCCGATCAACACCGTCGTCGGGCAGCAACCCTCCGGCGGCACCCAGGTCGACAAGGGCTCGACCGTGCGCCTCTCGGTGAGCCAGGGCCCGGGCACCGGGCCGGTCCCGCAGGTCGCGGGTCAGACCCTCGCCGAGGCGCTCGACCGCCTGAAGACGGCCGGGTTCAAGACGAAGACCGTGAAGACCGCCAGCGACGACGTCGATTCGGGCGTCGTCATCGAGACCGCCCCGTCCGGTGGGTCGCTCGCGTCGATCGGCGCCGTCGTCACGGTCACCGTGTCGAGCGGCAAGAAGCAGGTCACGCTCCCGGATCTCGTCGGTCAGCCGGAGGATGCGGCGCGGGCGCAGCTCGGTGAGCTCGGCCTCGTCGCCAGCGTCACCCAGCAGGAGTCGACCGACAAGGAGGCCGGCACGGTGCTGAGCATGAGCCCGGCCGCAGGCAAGAAGGCGCGTGCCGGCGACACCGTCACGCTCACCGTCGCCTCCGAGCCGACCACCGCCACCGTCCCGGACGTCGTCGGGCGCACCGAGGCGAACGCCACCAACCAGCTCGAGGACAAGGGCTTCACGGTCAAGACCACCGACGAACCCGTCTCCGACCAGGCCTCCGACGGCAAGGTGATCAGCACCGATCCGGCGGCGGGGGAGAGCCATGACAAGGGCAGCCAGGTCACGATCGTGATCGGCGTCTACACCGCGCCGACGTCGCCCGCGACCACGCCCGATCAGGGCACCACGCCGTGAGGGTCGCCGTCCTCGGCGGCGGGCGGTCGCCCGAGCACGAGGTCTCGCTGCGCGGCGCGATGGCCGTGGCGGAGGGCCTCATCGGCCAGGGCCACGAGGTCGTCCAGGTGGTGCTCTCCCTCGACGGCCGCTGGATCGTCGGCGACGAAGCCATCGCGGTCACGCCCGGCGAAGGGCTGCTCGGCGTCGACTGCGTGTTCCCGGTGCTTCACGGCCCGGGCGGCGAGGACGGGTCCGTCCAGGGGCTGCTCGAGCTCCTCGACGTGCCGTACGTGGGATCGGGCGTGCTGTCGAGCGCGCTCTCCCTCGACAAGCTCGCCTTCAAGGACTCCGCGAAGGCCGCGGGCATCCCGCAGGTCGACTACGTGAGCGTGAGCGCCGTGCGTTGGGCGAGCGAGCCCGAGGCGGTCGCCGCCGAGGCGCAGCGGCTACGCAAGCCCTGGTGGGTGAAGGCCGCGTGCGGCGGGTCGTCGCTCGCGATGGAGCCCGTGACCGACGAGGCCGAGCTCGGCCCCGCCATCGAGCGCTGCCTCGCCTACGACCACCGCGTGATCATCGAGGCGTCCGCCACGGGCGCCGAGGTGGAGTGCGCCGTGCTCGGCGGCCCGCCCGGCGAGACCACGGTGAGCCAGCCGGGCCAGATCGTCGTGACCTCCGGCGGGTGGTACGACCACGAGGCGAAGTACACCGAGGGCGGCATGGAGCTCGTGGTGCCGGCGCCCCTCCCGGATGCCGTCACCGAGGAGGTGCGCGCGCTCTGCCTGCGCGCCTACGCCCACGCCGACAACCACGGCCTCGCCCGCGTCGACTGCTTCGTCGACCTCGAGCAGCCCGCCGGCCAGCAGGTGCTCCTCAACGAGATCAACACGCTCCCCGGTTTCACCGCCACCTCGGTCTACTCGCGCCTCTGGGCCGAGTCGGGCCTGGGCTACGGCGAACTGCTCGACGCCCTCCTGCAGGCCGCGATCGCGCGGCCGCGGCGCCTGCCGACCCGCTGAGGCCGGCGCGGCGCCCGCGGCGTCACCGGTCGATCACCTTCTCCGGCCGGACCTTCGCGCCGGCCGGCGCGTGCACGGTGAGCAGCCCGGCGTTCCGGGCCGTGTCGGGGAGCCGCTCGACGGTGCGGAACCAGACGACGTACACGGGGTCCACCTTGCCGTCGCCGGGGCCCATCCCGGTCGCGGTGATGACCATCCGGACGGGCTCGAACGTCGACGGGTCGACGTCGTACTCGACCGGGAAGGACGGCATGCCGACGGTCCGGTTCGCCTTCGTGCGGCCATGGAGCTTCAGGACGCTGCGGCCGTAGAGGGTGGCGCGCCCGGTGCTCGTGAGCGTGCCGGAGGCGAGCATCGTGCGCAGGGCCTGGACCGGGTCCTGGCCTTCGGGCATCCCGGGCCACGCCGGCGGCACCGTGGAGTACTTCTCGATGCTGGACCCGCTGACCACCTGGAGGGTGTTCTCGTTGGCGGTGTAGTTCGTCTGCTTGCCGTCCGCGTACGCGAACTGGTCGGTCGTGTACCTGCCGGTCGGGTGCCCGTTCTTGCCGCCGTGGTCGTACGACCACTGGGCGACGGTCTGGTCGAAGCGCCAGCGGATCGGGTTCGTGGCGGTCCACACCTCGCGGACCTCGCGGTTCGTGGCGGGGTCGTCGGGTTGGCCGAGCTTGCCGTACGCGATCTGCATGTGGACGATCACGCCCTCGGGCGACAGCGCCGCCCGGGCCTGGGAGACGACGTCGAGCGAGCTGCCGCCGCCGATGCCGATCACGAGTGCCGCCGCGGTGCCGGCGACGGCCAGCCCGCCGCCGGCGAGGGCGATGCGCCGGAGCCGTACGGGTCGCCGCCGGGTCTCGCCGTCGTGGCGGGTCTCGGCCCGGTGGAGGTGGTCGCCGAAGCGGTCGGCGAGGTCGTCGAAGGGGTCGCGCTGGGTCATGACTGGAGGGCCTCCTCGAGGCTCCGTGGATCAAGGGTGTCGGCGAGGGCCTTCAGCCCCCGCGAGACGCGCGTGCGCGCGGCCTGCTCGGAGATGGAGAGGCGACGGGCCACATCGGCATAGGGAAGTTCGTCGACGACGCGCAGCGTGATCGCCTCGCGGACGTCGTGGGAGAGCGCGCCGATCGCGTCGGCGAGGTCGCCGCGGATCGCGTCGAGTCCGGCGCGGCGGACCACGCTCTCCTCGACCTCCGGCGTGAGGACGGGCCGCTCGATCCCGAGGCGCTCCATCGCGCGGCGCTCGGCGCTGCCGCGGCGGTACCAGTGCAGGAGCTGGTGCTTCGCGATCCCGTAGAGCCAGGCGTCGGCCTCGGCGTCGGTCCGGCCGCGGTAGCGCCGCTTGCTGAGGATCGCCTGCGCGAACGTCTCGGACCACAGGTCGAGCGCGACCTCGGGGTCAGCGGTGCGCCGCGCGAGGAACACGAGCAGGTCGTCGCGGTGGCGTTCGTAGAGGGCGGTGATGTCGAGCTGGTGAGCGGGCATCCAAGGGTTAGGTTCCGCGACCCTGGAAAACGTGACACGCCACGGTGCGCAGGCCGCAGGCGCACACGGTTGACCCGCCTGGAACGGACACCCCTGATCGATTCCGGGTCATGCTGTGGGAACCAATCCCCCACCACGCGAAGGAATCTCCATGATCGGAGCCATCATCCTCGGACTCGTCGCCGGCGCCGTCGGCAAGTTGCTCGTCCCGGGCGACCAGGGCGGCGGCATCATCGGCACCATGATCCTGGGGCTCGTCGGCGCGCTCGTCGGCTACTTCATCTTCACCCGCCTGCTCGGCATCGGCGACCACGACGCCTTCGACCTCGGCGGCCTGCTCAGCGCGATCATCGGCGTCGTGATCGTGCTCCTCGGCCTCGGTGCCCTCGGGCGCGGCGGCCGGGCCCACCACGCCTGATCCGCCGGCTGGCCCTGCGCCGGCCAGACGAACCGAAGGCCGGTCACGCCCCACGACCTCGGGGGTGACCGGCCTTCGGCGTACTCGGGCGCGGTGGGTGGCCCGCGCACGGCGGGCCACCCACCGGGTCGCTACTGCTTCCTCGTGATCGTCACCTTCGACTTCACGGTGCTCGTGGTCCCGGCGCTGCCCTTCAGCGACACGTAGGCCGTGACCTTGCTGCCCCGGTTGACGGACTTGCGCACCGAGCTCGAGAGCGTCAGCGTCGCCGTGGCGGTCTTGCCGGGCTTCACCGTCACCGTCTTCTTGGCGACCGTCTTGCCGGAGCGGGTCAAGACGACCTGCACCTTGCACGAGGTCGTCGTCGAGGTGCAGCTGACCTTCACGGCCACCTTGCCGGCCGTCGACGCCTTGAGCGTCGTCGCGAGCACCTTGCCGGTCGGCAGGGGCTTCGTCGACGTGGCCGGCAGCGCGGCACCGGCACTCGCCGGTGCCGTGGGCACGGCCGTGGTCGAGGCCTCGGTGGTCGGCGCCGGGACGTTCGCCGGCGGGGTCGTCACCGGGGTCGGCGCGGCCGTGATCTCGATCGGCTTGGGCGTCGCCCCCGCCTCGTACGTCAGCGACGGCGCCTGGGTCGTCTCGACGTGGCCGCCTGCCTTGGCCTCGAACGCGTACGCGTAGCCCAGGAGCTTCGCGTCATCCCATTCCCGGCCCTGGAGCTGGAGGTTGATCGGCTGCCCGTGGTCGTTCTTCCCCGCGGGGAAGATGACGTTCGGGACACCCGCCGCCGAACCCTGCGGATCGCGTCGGCCGAAGCTCGGCTGGATCGAGTCGTTCAGGTGGATGTCGCTGAGCTGGCCCGGGTAGACGACGGCATCGACGCCGTTGTCGTCCATCCACTGCTTCAGCATGTTCCGGTAGGTCTGCCGGTACTGGATGAAGCCCTGGATCTGGGCGTCCGTCATCGGCCCGAGGCCGGTGTACGTGCTCGACGCCGGCCGGATGAGCGGGTTGCGCAGCTGGCTCGTGATGATCGCTGCAGGGTCGGACAGCGGCGAGTTCGGGTGGGCCTGCACCCACGCCAACCAGCCCTGGTAGTTCTTGTCCCCCGTGGTGGCGGCAGGCGCCGACGGCGGGTCCGGGATCTGCTTCACGGTGGCACCGGCCGCCGTGAAGTTCGTCTGGATCTCGGAGAACATCGCGTTCGACGTCCCCGTGGTCCCGAACGGGTCCGCGAAGGCCGTCGGTGCGTACCCGATGACCTTGTCCTCGAGGGCATGGGCGTCGAGCGACGCCGTCCAGTCGGCGGGCCGGTGCGCATCCGCGTTCCGGGCGACCGACAGGGGGTCGTTCGGGTTCGTGCCGGTGACCGAGTTCAGGAGCGTCGCCAGGTCCGGGAGGGAGCGGGCGATCACGCCCGCGTAGTCCTGGATGTAGGTCAGCGGCATGACGCCGTCGGCGCTCTCCATGCCATCGGTCCCGCGCAGCGAGACGAGGCTGGCCGCGCTGGACGGACCCCACAACGAGTCACCCGTCTGCGTGCCGAGCGCGGCCGCGGCCATGCTCGTCGCCACGGAGACGGCCGACCCGCCCGACGATCCGATCGAGCTCTTGCTCGGATCGAACGCGTTCCAGACCTGCCCGAAGGCGCTCGGGCTGAAGTGCCCGTCCGTCGCGAACTCCGCGAGGTTGGCCTTGGCGAGGATGATCGCCCCCGACTGCTTGAGCTTGGCGACCTGGTACTGGTCCTGGTTCGGTTCGTACCCGTCGAAGAGCTGGCTCCCGCCCGTCGTGGGCAGGCCCTTCACGTCGTAGAGGTCCTTCACGGCGATCGGGATGCCGAGGAGCGGCAGCTTCACGCCGTTCGCGCGGTCGATGTCGGCCTGCTTCGCCTCCTCCATCGCGTCCTGGTTGACGGAGATGATCGCGTGGAAGCCCTCCGGCCCGATGTCGTACGCGGCGATGCGGTCGAGGTAGGCGCGGGTGATCTCCTGCGACGTCGTCTTGCCGGACGCCATGTCGGCTTCCAGCTCGGTGATCGTCTTGCCCGTCACGTCGTACGGCGAGCTCGTGGTCGGCGCGGGGGCCGCCAGGTACTTCGCGTCGTTCTCGATCGGCTTGGCCGTGGCGCAGTCGGCTGCGGAGAAGCCGGTGATGGTGATCGTCGAGAGATCCCAGTTCGCCAGCGAGCAGATCTGTGCGGTCGACAGGTCGCTGAGCGGCGGCGCCGCAGCGAGCTGGCCGGCGGCCGTCGCGACGGCGGACACCTGCGTGCCGGCCGCCGGGATGGCAGCGCCGGTGGTGATCGCACGCTTCTCCGAGAGCCCGATCACGACGAACTCGGCGAGCGACTTCGTCTGGCCCGGGGCCAGGGTGAGCGCGTGGACGTACCCCGCGTGGTTCGCCTCGTCCCCGGTGGTCGGGAGGTCGACCGTGAACGGGTCGCGGAGGAAGCTGCCGACGCGCGTCATCGCGCCGGCGAACGGTGCCGCCGAGCCGGTGATGGTGGCCTGCGGGCCGTTCGTGCTCGGGTTCGCCGGGTTCCCCGACTGGGACGAGAACTCGGTCCAGGTGTCGGCCGGCGTGATGGCCGTGTCGCCGGACGACGTCGCCGCGACGGCGCTCTGCTGGTCGCCGCCCGTCGCGCCGGTGGTGACGGTGTTGTAGCCCGTCTGCCCGCCGAACGCGACCTGGATCTTGATCGGCTGCTTCGTCGTGTTCGTGAAGGTGTCGAGCCAGCGGCCCCAGTTGTTCTGCTTGTCGATGAGGATCGAACGACTCACCGACACCCCGCCGAGTCCGACGGCGTGGGTGGTGCTGAAGCGATTCTGCCCGTCGAACTTGAGGCCGAAGCCGCGCATGAGGGCGTCGTTGAGGCGCAGTCCCGGGGCGCCTTCGACGTGGACCCGCAGGCCGCCGTAGCCCTGGAGCGAACCCGTCGCGGTGTTGTGGATGCTGCCGGTGTCGAGGCCCGGGATGGCGGCGTCGGACACCGCCCACGAGTCACCGTTGGTGGCGGGGACGTAGTTCAGGGCGGCCGCCGGGGACGCGCCGATGAGGCCGGCCGCGGTGACGCCGACCGCTGCGAGGGGCAACCGCCTGCGGGCGTGCCGAAGCCGCCCGTGTCGGGGGTCGAGAGGGATCATGGATCTCCTTGGGGAGGGGGATCCGCGACGAGAGGCGCCGCGGTGCGGAGAGGGTGGGTCCGCCCTCGCCAAGCTACGCGCTAAATCGTTTTTCACCCTTGTACGGATGGCCAAACTCCCGTGCCAGACCGGCCGGTCTCCACACCGCTGCGGAGCGAGTGCAGACCTCACCCGCCGGCGCCACGCCGTGCTGCGGCGTTCAGCTGGAGCTGGTGATCGTCTGCTTGAGCACGATGCTCGCCAGCGACGTCACGTCGCTGCTCGGAGGGAGCTTCGTGATCCAGACGAGGAAGTAGCGGTAGGCCTTCGTCGAGGTGCCGTCGAGGGGCACCCGCAGGTTCTTCGTGGCCGCGGTGATGGTCGCCGCCTTCACCCAGCCGTCGCCGGGGACGGTCTGCGGGACGGCGCCGTTCGGGGCGACGTAGATGGCCCCGTCCCAGCCGGGTGTGGCCGACTGGATCTCGATGCGGCTCGCCTTCACGCTCGGCTTCGCGTCGATGTAGATGCCGACGCCCGCCTTCGGCAGCACCTTCGCCGTGTACGACTCGGTGGTCCACACGGTCGAGGCGAGGTCGTCGACGACGTTCGCGGCGTCCTCGTCGTGTTCGTCGTTGATGCCGCCGTTGCCGAACGGATCGTAGGCGTGGGCAGCGGTCTGCCCGACGGACACCTCGCGCTCGTTCTTCACGACCGGGAACACGCTGCGCTTCACGCCGGTGCCGCGCTCGGTCGAGTGGTCGAGGGCGATCCCCAGGCCGATGACCGCGATCACGGTGACGAGCGCGAAGAGCGCCAGCAGGCCCGCCGACGGGCGACCCAGGCGGGTCCGCAGCGGCACGCGCTGACGGGTCTTCTTCGGGAGCGACTTGAGGATTTCCGTGGCCTCGCCGGGCGCCACGCCGCTGCGGGCGCTCTCGATCGCGAGGACGTCCTCGAGGTCGGCGATGGCCGTGGCCGCGTCGAGCGGGCGGCGGTCCGGGTCCTTCGCGGTGAGGCGGTCGAGGAGCTGGGCCAGCGCGACGGAGATGCCGGGGCGCAGCAGCTGGATGTCCGGGAGCTCCTCGCGCACGTGGCGCATGGCGACGGCGACCTGGTTCTCGCCCTTGAAGGGGACGTCGCCGATGAGCATCTCGTAGAGCACGATGCCCAGCGAGTAGAGGTCGGAGCGCGGGCCGACGCGCTTGCCGAGCGCCTGCTCGGGCGACACGTAGTCGGTGGTGCCGAGGACGCGGCCGTCGGCGGTGAGGCCGTCTTCCTCGAGCGTGCGGGCGATGCCGAAGTCGGTGACCTTCGCGCGGCCCTCTTCGTCGAGGAGCACGTTCTGGGGCTTCACGTCGCGGTGGACGATGCCCTTCTCGTGGGCCGCCTGCAGGGCCCGGGCGATCTCGATCGCGTAGGCGAGGGCCTCGGTGACCTCGAGCCGGCCGAGGCGCCGGATGCGTGCCTTGAGGGTTTCCCCGGCGACGTATTCGAAGACGATGAACGGCGCGCGGCGGTCCTCGCCGACGTCGATCACCTGCACGATGTGTGGGTGGTTCAGCTGGGCGACGGCGCGCGCTTCGCGGCGGAACCGCTCGAGCTGGTCGGAGTCGTTCGCGACCGTCCGAAGCATCGATTTGATCGCGACCGTCCGCTCGAGGACGGTGTCGAACGCGCGGTAGACCGTCGACATGCCGCCCGCCCCCACCTGGGCGTCGAGTCGGTAGCGATCGGCAAGGATCGTCGGCCCAGTGGTCGGCTCCACCACCCCATTGTTCCCAGGTCGGCGGCGAAGTGCTGGAAGTCCCGTTGCGACGGGCGATCCTGAGGTGCCAGGCCGTGCTGCCGACGGGCGTGCCCGGGCGTGTGGGCGGCGTCCCGCCAACCCTGGTCACGCGCCTGCCGAACGGTCGTACGATCGGTGCATGGCCACCCTCGAGCCCGTCGACTTCCCGCACGGTCACCTCGAGACGGCCGCGGTCGTCGGCGGCACGCTCACGATGCTTGCGGGCATCATCGCCGCGCCCACCGTCGGTGGGGCGAGCCTCGTGGTCGCGATCGTCTTCTCCGGCATGGTCGCCGCGAGTGCCGGCACCGCGGTCAGCGCCGACGGCGCCGCGAACCCGGACGGCGCCCCGCGCCGACAGCCCGCGGGCTTCGACACCGCCGGGCTCCGGGCCGCCGGCCGCGGCCCGTTGCTGCGCGTCGTCGCCGGGATGGTCCTGCTCATCGCGTTCGTGGCGTTCGTGAGCGCGACGACCCGCGCCTGGTGGGTCGGCATCGGCGCCGCACCGCTCGCCATGCGCATGTGCCTGCTCTACGCCCGCCGCTGGCGGCCCGTCGAAGCGGCCGCGCAGCAGCAGCACGGCACCTCGGCCCCGTAGCGTCGCGCCGCCCCGGTCGGCGCCGGAGCGTGTCCGCCCCGGCTGCAAGGCTCGCCCGATGACGCGCCCGGATCTCACCCTCGCGCAGATCGACCGCGTGCAGCAGGCGGTGCACACGGTCGACCTCCCGAACCAGCGTGCGCCGGTGCTCCCGAGCATGGTCGTGTTCGTGTTCGGGTTGTCGCTCGGGTTCTGCCTGCTGCTCACCGATGGGTCGGACGCCGCCCAGACGCTCGGGCTGCTCCTCATCGTCGCGACCCCGGTCCTGTACCTCTCGTTGGCCACCGGCGAGTTCCTGCGTCGCATCGCCGCGACCGGGGTCACCTCAGCCCAGCGCCGGCGGCCGCGCGGTGGCCAGCCCGATGCGTCCACGCGTTACGCGCCGCTCCCGACGGGCGTCCTGATCGCGCTCGGCATCGTCACCGACCACTGGTGGTTCGGCCTGCTGGCGGGGGCGGCCTTCGTCGCGTGCACGATCGCGCTGTACCGACCGTGGCTGAGAACGTTCGAGGGCCCACCGCGGAGTGCGAAGCAGGGCGCCGCGGGTCGGTGGTCCGAGGGGCTGTCGACGCCGACGCCGCTGCTCGTGGCGGCGGCCCTCGCTGTCGTCGATCTCGTCCGGCTCGATGCGCTGGCCACGGTCGCCGAGCTCGATGCCGCGCTCGTCGACGAGGCGCTTGCTTCGCTGACCGCGGCAGGACTGGTCCAGATGCGGCCCGGTCGACGTCGGGTCCCGCCAACGGTGAGACTCACGCGCCAGGGTCGTGCCGACTTCCTCCAGCACGTGATCGCGCTCGAGGCGGCGCGCGGCGGCTGAGCCGCCAGCGTCACATCGTGCGCGGCGACCGGTGGACGGCGACGCGCGGCGAGCTCAGCCGCCGGTCACGTCCCGGCGGCTGAAGCTCCACGCCGCCCACGCGAGGCACGGCGCGGCGTAGAGCGCGCAGACCCAGGCCGCGCGGATCACCGGCGCCCAGTCGGCGGGCGTGCGGAGGAGGCCCTGCCACGCGTTGAACTGGTTCGGGAGGAGGTAGGGCTGCAGCGACTCGAGCCCCGGCAGGATCGCCACGAGCTGCAGCAGGATCGAGATCGCCAGCGCCCCGACGACCGATCCCGCGGAGTTGTGCGTGAGGGTCGAGAGGAGCAGCGCGATCGACGCGACCGCGATGAGCGGCAGGAAGTAGATCCCGAAGCAGACCACGAGCAGCAGGAGCGCCTTCTTCGAGGACACCGTCGTGCCCGAGAGCGTGGTGAGCGGATGGAATCCGCTCATCAGCACGCCGCCGATCAGCGCCACGATCCCCATGAGGAACAGCGCGAACAGCGCGTAGGTGAGCGCCGCGAGCACCTTCGCGGTGAACACGCGGCCGCGGCCCACGGAGCGCGTGAGGATCGTCTTGAGGGTGCCGTTGTGGTCCTCGGCGGCGACGATGTCACCCGCCACGAGTGACGTGATCAGCGGGAACAGCCAGATCGACCCGAAGATCAGCATCACCGGCGGGATCGCCAGCCCGGACTCGCGCACGTACCGGCCGAACGCGATGTCGTCGGGCTCGCCGGTCTGCAGCGACAGCGCGATCACGAACAGCGCCGGGAAGCCGATCGCCAGCGCCACGCCGATGTACGTGCGCTTCTGGCGCAGCAGCTTGCGGATCTCCCAGGCGTAGACCGTGCGCAGGCCGACCATCAGGCGTCCTCGCCCGGGGTGGCGGAAGGGCCCGCCGGGTCGCCGGCCGCGTTCTCGAGGTCGCCGGCGGCGCTCTCGGGGTTGCCGGCCGCGCTCTCGGGATCGCCGCTCGCGCCCTCGGGGTCGCCGGCCGCGCCCGGGCCCTGCACGGCGCCGGCGTTCGCATCGCCCTCGGTCAGGGAGAAGAAGAGGTCTTCGAGTGCCGCGGCGTGTGGCGCGAGCGCCCGGATCGCGAGCCCGGCCTCGACGAGCCGGACCGACAGCGCTTCGACGGCCGCCTCGCTGGCGTCGAACCGCACCTCGAGCCCGTCGGCGCGCGGGTTCGTGATGCCCGGGGCCTCGGCGAGCACCGCGAGGGCGCGGACGTCGTCGGTGGTGCGCAGGCGCCAGTCGCCACCCATCGACGCGCGCAGCTCGTCGAGCCGCCCCTCGAACACGAACGTCCCGGTGCGCACGATCGCGACGCGGTTGCAGAGCTCCTCGACCTCGTTGAGCAGGTGGCTCGAGAGCAGCACCGTGGTGCCGGCCTGCGAGAGTCGGGCGACGAGTGCGCGCATGTCGCGCATGCCGGCGGGGTCGAGCCCTGTCGCGGGTTCGTCGAGCAGGAGCAGCTGGGGATTCCTCAGCAGCGCCGCGGCGACCCCGAGCCGCTGTCGCATCCCGTGCGAGTACCCGCCGACCTTGTGCTTCGCCCGCTCCGTGAGCTCGACGATGTCGAGGGCCTCGCCGATCCGGCTGCGGGCGTCGCCGCCGTCGAGGTCCGCGAGGAGTTCGAGGTTCTTGCGACCGGTCATGTACGGGTAGAACTTCGGCGCCTCCACGAATCCGGCGACGCCCCGCAGTGCCCCGACCGGGTCGGACTGGGGATCGCGACCGAAGACCCGCACCTCGCCGCTCGTCGGGCGGATCAGACCGAGCAGCATGCGCAGCACGGTGGTCTTGCCGGCGCCGTTCGGGCCGAGGTAGCCGTAGACGTCGCCCGCCTCGACGGTCAGGTCGACGCCGGCGACGGCGGTCACGTCGCCGTACCGCTTGACCAGCCCGCGGACGGAGATCGGCGGCGCGTCGCTCGCGGTGGCGCGGGCGTCAGCGGCCATGCGTGACGCTCCGGTCGATGGTGCGGTCGGCGCCCACGGGCAGGTGCGGCCGGAAGGCGCTAGAGGCCACGCGCGGCGGCCTCGGCGACGGCGCTCGTCACCGATCCGACCACCGTGTACTGCACGCCACCGCGCTGGAAACGGATCACCGTGCCGAGTGCGGTCGAGAGCTCGAACGCCTTCGCGCCGTTGATGTCGACCGTGGGCGTGGACAACTCCACCTTGCCGTCGCCCGATCCGGAGCGGTGGTGGCCGAAGCCGGAGTCCCCCGAGTCGGCGGGCGTGGTGGCGGCCGGAGCGCCGGCCTTGGCCGCGTCGACCGGCGTCTGCAGGACGGCGATGCCGCCGAGGCCCTCGCCGTAGGTGACGAGTGCGCCCTTCGGGTCGATCTTGCCCACGACGGGGCGGGTGAGCAGGCGGACGTGGCTGCGCGGCTGCCCGGCGAGGGTGGCCGGGGCGGAGAGCGTGAACGGGAGCGCGTCCGCGACCTGGACCGGGGTGAGCGCGGCGACCTTCTCGGCCTGGGCCTTCACGGCGGCACGCGTCTTGGGGTCGTCCGGGGCGACGAGCGCGTTCTGGCTCGACGAGGTGCCCGCGGCGTCGTCATCGGTCGAGCCGCTGCCGAGGTCGAGGTGTTCGACCTTCGCGCCCTTGGGCACCGAGACCGTGAAGGTGCTGTCTGCGACCGGGCCGTACGAGATGTCGGTCGCGGCGAGTTCGAGCACGGGCTTCGTGGCGCCCGCGGCGTAGATGCCGAACCGCAGCGGCACGCCCGTGGCGGCGTCCCACGCGATCTCGGCCTTGCCGATCAGGCCGCCGTGGTGCGGCGCGAGCTTCACCGAGTACGCGCCGACGCCCGCGACCGTGGTCGGGTCGGCGGTCGAGAGATCCACGGCCTTGCCCACCTTGGTGAGGATGTCCTGGATCTTCTGGATCGAAGGCGCCTGCGGCGTGGTGCCGGCGGGCGTGGTCGCCCCCGGCGTCGTCGCGTCGTGGGACGCGTGGGCGTCCTGGAGGTCTCTCGGGAGGTCGGCCTCGTAGGCGGTGTTGCTGCTCGCGTCGTAGACGGTGACGGTCTTGCCGTCGGTGGTGACCTGCGCGTCGCCGCGGTCGGACTGGAGCTCGAGGCGGGCGCGGCCGTCGTCCGTGATCCACACGCGTCCGCTGGCGCCGGTCAGCAGCGGGCCGCCGCCGGTGAGGCTCGAGGAGTCGATGACCTTGTTCGTGAAGGTGATCCGGGCGCTGATGCCCTGCACGGGTGGGGCGGCGACGGCGTCGTGGAGCGCCTGCGCGAGTGGCTTGGCAGGCGGCGGGCTCGCGGAGCCCACGGCGCCGCTGGCCACGGCAGCGCCGGCGAGGACGACGACGCCGGCGGCGCCTGCGGTGATGGTGCGGATGCGATTCATCGGACGGCCCGTGGACGGAGCATGGGCATCCACGCTACGAGGCGAGCGTGAACACCCCATGAGTATCGGCACATCGGGGAGGCATGTGGCGCCGATAGGCGGGTGGGCAGTGCTCGGCGGAGGGATGTCGTGGCGTCACCGCGCCAGCGGGTCGACCCATCGCAGGTCGACGTCGTGGGGATCGCGGGCGGATGCACGCCCACGAGACTGCCGTGTCGGATGCGGACGATCGGCGTCGACCTGCACCGATTCTGCGGAGTGCGACGCCCGGATTTGACTTTCCACTCTGGAAAGTGCATCGTACTTTCCATGTCGGAAAGTCGATCGTTCCAGCCCGGCGTGGAGCCGGCCGAGGCGCGGGCCGCGCTCGATGCCGTGCGTGCGGCACAGGTCGGGGTGGGTCGTCAGCTCGTGGTGCCCCGTGGCTACGACGCCGTCTACGCGCTCAGCTTCGGGATCTTCGTCGTGGGCATCGCCATGATCAACGCGCCCCACGGCGGCGCGCCGGTCATGGTAGGCGGGGTCGCGCTCGTCCTGGCGGCCGCGGCCACGCTCGCCGGGCTGATGCGCTGGTTCCGCCGCGCGAACGGCTACTGGCTCGCCGGCACCACGCCGCCGCGCGCCCGCTGGGTCGCCTGGGCGGCCGGCGTCGAGGTCGGGGTCTTCGTGTTCCTCGGCAGCCTCGCCGGGTCCGACGGCCGCTGGGGCCTCACGGCCCTCGCCGCGGTCGTCGCCTCGATCGGCGGCTACGCGCTGAGCCGGCTCTGGCTCACCGTGTACCGCGCCGAGATCCGTGGCGCATGAGTGCCCTCGATCCCGCCATCCACGCCCCGGCGCGGCTGCAGCTCTGCGCGATCCTCTCCGCCGTCGACGAGGCCCAGTTCGCCACGCTACGCGACGAGCTCGGTGTGAGTGACTCGGTGCTCTCGAAGCACCTCGCGGCGCTGTCGGAGCTCGGCTACGTGCGCCTGCGCAAGGAGCTCCTGGGCAAGCATCGCGCCACGTGGGTGAGTCTCACGCCGGTCGGCCGCCGCGCGTTCAACGGCCACGTCGCGGCCCTGCGGGCGCTCATCGACGTCGCCGATGCCGCGCCGGCACGGGAGGCCCCGGCGGCCGAGTGAGCCGCGCCGCCCACGCGACGTTTCCCGCGCACCGCGCGGGGAAACCTTGCACGCAGCCGACGCCCGCGTTGCAACCCGACCCTGCGCCGCCGCGGCGCCCCACGCGAGAGCAACCTCCGTGTCGCCACCCGCCATCAACCCTGCCCCCGGCACCCGAGCCGCCACGGCGCCCCGCACGAGAGCAACCTCCATGTCGCCACCCGCCATCAACCCCGCCCCCGGCGCCCGAGCCGCCCCGAGCCGGCGCCGCACCCCCCCCAGAACGACCAACGCCCGCCGGGTGGGCGGGCGTTGCTCTCGGGGGGAGTCTGGGTGCGGCGCCCCGTCGGCGCCGCGGTGTGAAGGTGGGTTCGTCCTACCCGTCGGCCTTACGCGACCAGCTGCATCATGGCGGCGTCGTCGTTGAGCGTCGCGCGGAGGCGCTTCTTGAGCTGGGTGTGGATCTGGCAGACGCGGCTCTCGGAGACGCCGAGGATGGAGCCGATCTCCGCGAGGGTCATGCCCTTCACGTAGAGGAGGACGACGACCTCGCGCTCACGCTGGGAGAGCTCGGCGAACGCCTGGCGGAAGCGCTCCTTGCCGGCGGTGACGCCGGCCTGGTGCTCCGGGTCGAGGCGCGCGTCGATCGAGGGCAGGGTGTCGATGCGCTCGATGGAGGTCTCTTCCTCGCCGACGACGAGGGTGTTGAGGCTCGTGACATCGGAGCGGGAGATCTCGAGGGCGCGCTGGCGCAGCTCCTTCTTCTCACAGTGGAGCGCCTCGCAGAGCTCGTCCTCCGTGGGGTGGCGACCGTGGAGGGCGGTGAACTCCTCGCCGGCCTTCTCGATGTCGCGCTCCCAGCGGCGCACGGAGCGCGGGGCCCAGTCGTTGCGGCGGAGCTCGTCCAGGACGGCGCCGTGGATGCGGGTCCACGCGTACTGCTCGAGGGTCGCGCCCTTGGTCGGGTCGAAGCGGTCGATCGAGCGCATGAGCGCTTCCAGGCCGACCGAGATGAAGTCGTCGACGTCGCAGCGGGCGGGCATCTCGCGGACCTTGCGGTACACGATGTACTTCACGAGCGGGGCGAACGTCAGCACGAGGCGATCACGCGTCGCCTGGTTGCCGGTGCGCTTGTACTCGTTCCAAAGACGGAGCGTGGCGTCGCTGTCGCGACGAACTGCAGTGGAAGCCATGATGATTTCTCGACTGGACGGGCTGGACGGGGAACACGCCGGGGACGAACCGGAGGTACGTGTCCCTTCGACGCTAACTCGCGCCCGCGAGAGTCCATACGTGAAAAATACGACGAACGTCCAGATCCGTCGACGGATCATGGGGGTACGTCCAGACCCTCACTCGGCGGAGCGAGCGGGAGTCCTCGGGGTACTCGTCAAACGTCCGGGGTAGAACGCTGTACGTGGACAAGCGTCCGGGAGGAGGCTCGCCGAACGTCGAGCCCCTTCAAGTCGGAGTCTCAGCGCACCGAACTTTGGAGCAGACCGAACGGCAGGATGCTGATCGGGCTACCGGGTCACGGATGACTCGGGGGAATACATGACTGCTGGACGCACCACACCCACCCCACATCGCCAGTTGCGGAGCCCGCTTCGCGTACTGGACGGCGGACTCACCCACGATCGACTGCAGGACGACACCGTCGACCGCGCGGCCAGGGTCCGTCTCTCAGAGGAGATCGCAGAGGCCGCCCGCCTCTGCGATCGCCTCGAGGACCAAGGTCTACGCATCGCCTTCGAGCTCGGTGGTCCCGAGCGCGTACGGGTGAGCGTGAAGGACCTCCGCGGCGCCCCCATCGACGAGCTCGGCGAGGACGAAGCCGATCACGTCATGCGCCTCATGGAACTCAGCGGGATCGGCGGCTGAACCGGGCACCGTCGAACCACACCTTCTGGCGCGCACGCATTCGCGTGCAGCGCCGCTGATCCAACACCCCGGAACGGGGTGCGCGATGCGCCACCTTTCGGGGGCGCTTCGGCCGTCCGTGGGCGGTTACAGCTCGATGATCTGATCGCGCGCGGGGCCCACGCCCACGAGCGCGATCGGCACGTCGACGAACTCCGCGATGAACGCGAGGTAGTCGAGTGCCGTCTGCGGCAGGTCGTCCTTCGTGCGCACCTTGGTGAGGTCGTCGGTCCAGCCGGGCATCGTCGTGTAGACGGGCTCCAGGTGGTGGACGACGCTCTGGTGGTACGGGAAGTCGTCGAGCTCGGCGCCGGTGTTGGTCTTGTAGCTCGTGCAGAGCTTCAGGTCGCCCTGGCCGGTGAGGACGTCGAGCTTGGTGATCGCGAGGTGTGAGAACCCGTTGATCCGGGCCGCGTACTTGAGCTGGACGAGGTCGAGCCAGCCGGTGCGGCGCGGACGGCCGGTGGTCGTGCCGAACTCGTGGCCGGCCTTGCGGAGCTCCTCGCCCTGCTCGTCGTGGAGCTCGGTCGGGAAGGGCCCGGCGCCGACGCGGGTGGCGTAGGCCTTCGCCACGCCCCACACCTCGTCGATCGCGAGGGGGCCGACGCCCGCACCGACGCAGGCCGCGCCGGCGATCGGGTTGCTCGACGTGACGAACGGGTACGTGCCGTGGTCGATGTCGAGCATGGCACCCTGGGCGCCCTCGAAGATGATCGTGCCGCCCTTCTTGAGCTCCTTGCCCACGAGCGCGGCGGTGTCGGTGATGTACTGCTCGATCCGGTTGCCGTAGGCGAGGTACTCCTCGGTCATCGACTGGAGGTCGAGGGCCGGGTCCTTCTCCCACTCGCGCAGCTGGGCCTTCTTCGGCGCGAGCGCGGCGGCGATCTTCTTCTTGAGGATCTTCTCGTCGAGGAGGTCCTGCACGCGGATGCCGAGGCGCGCGGCCTTGTCCATGTAGGCGGGGCCGATGCCGCGGCGCGTGGTGCCGATCTGCAGCTTGCCGAGGCGCACCTCGCCCGCGTGGTCGAGCATCAGGTGGTACGGCATGATCAGGTGCGCGTTCGCGCTGATCTTCAGCCCGGACAGGTCGATGCCGCGGCTGCGGAGACCGTCGAGTTCGCCGGTGAGCACGACCGGGTCGATCACGACGCCGTTGCCGATCATGCACGGCTTCCCGGAATAGAGGATGCCGCTCGGGATCAGGTGGAACTTGTAGGTGGTCTCGCCGTGCACGATGGTGTGCCCGGCGTTGTTCCCGCCCTGGTAGCGGATGACGCCATCGGCCTTCTCGGCCATGAGGTCAACGAGCTTGCCCTTGCCTTCGTCGCCCCACTGGGCGCCAACGATCACGATTCCTGGCATGAAGCGCGGATTCTAGGTGCCCGGGGTGCCGCGGCGGCTGCTGCCTTGCAGACCACCCTCGTGCGTCGGGGGCCAAGGGTCGCGGCGATCCCACCACGACGGCGGTTCGGCGGGCGGCTGCGTGGGCTCGGACGGGATGCCGGCGCCACCGACCTCGTCGTGCGCGCGAGAC
>JAVHXX010000516.1 GCA_031119595.1 Patulibacter sp.
CGTGGCGCATGTCGTCGTCACGCGCGGCAAGGCGACGGTGAAGCGTGACGTTGTCGTGACGAAGACGACCCAAGCCCTCACGGTTCCGGCGAAGGCGTTCAAGCGCTCGGGCACGCTCCGAGTCGCGATCACCTACGACCTGTCCACCGCCACGAAACACGCGCGCATCCGCGTGCCGTAGCCCGCAGCCCCGCGCGGGACTGGGGACATCGCGGTCGAAACGCGACCGCCACTTCCCCCGCCTCCAGCCGCCGAGGCGGCCTGGGGACATCGCGGTCGAAACGCGACCGCCACCTCCCCCGCCTCCCGGCGCCACGGCATCTCACGCCCGCGCGCGGCTCAGCCCACGGAGCGCCGATACACGACCATGTCCATCCCGAAGGGCCGGTCGAAGGTCGGCGGGCCGGTGAGCCGCCAGCCCTCACGCTCGTAGAAGCGGCGGGCGCGGCCGTGGGCGGCGGGTGTGGTGAGCCGGAGCGACTCGTAGCCCAGGCCGGGAGCAGCCGCGACGCCCGCGTCGATCAGGCGGACGGCCAGGCCCGTGCCCCACCACGGCGGCCGGACGAAGAGCATCCCGAAGTGCCCGACGCGCTCGTCGGGGATCGCAGGCGACCCACGGCGGATCAGCACGTGGCCTGCCATGCCACCACCGGCGTCCTCGGCGACGCGCGCCCAGGTGCCGTGCGTGGCGAAATGCTGCTCGAGGTAGGCGACCTCCGTCGCGAGTGGCGGTGGTTCCCAGCCCGGCGGCGCGAAGTCGAGATATCCCGCGAACGCCTCGACGACCGTCGCCGCCATCGCGCCGATGTCGTCGTGCGTGGCAGGCCGCAGCACCGGTTCCCCCGACCCGGTCATCGCCTGCGCCCTACTGCAGCGTGAACGTGAGCACGCCGCGCACGGGGTGCTTCGTCTTGAGCACCGCGGACGTCGGCGGGTTGCCGCTGACCTTCGGGAACGAGACCCCGAAGACCTTGACCTCGAGCGGGTTCGGGACCTTCTTGGCGTCGGCCCCGGCGATGGCCTTGATCTCGGATGCCTTCACGGGCAGCGACACGGTGTGCTCGCTGAGCTTCGCGTGGATCTTCTCGTGGCGGTAGTCGATGTCGACGCCGGTCACGCCCCCGGTGACCGCCCCGGACACGAGGATGTCGGAGGCGGGCTGACGCACGGTGCGCTGCACCTCGCCGACGTCGGCGGTGCCCTCGCCCGAGCCCATCGAGGTGAGCAACTGGGCCCCGAGCTGCGCCCCGGACTCGCAGTCCGGCGTGGGCGTGCTCACGCCGAGACTCGTCACCGTGATGCAGACCGTGCCGTCGCCCTGCATCCGGGCGGCGACCCGCCACTTCGGATCCTGCCCCGACGGCGAGGACACGATGAGCTTGTCCGCTGGGGTCGCGGGCGTGAGGCTGTCCTCCTTCTCGGTCGAGGTCGGCGGGACCGGTTTCGCATGCTCTGGCACCCGCGAACTGCTCGAACTGCTCGACGGCGACGCCTTGGGCGTGCGCGTCGGCGACGGCGACGGCGTGGTCGACGTGGGTGCAGGCGTGGTGTCGGTGAAGGTCGTCGGCGCCGCCGCGACGGGCGTCGGCGTCCCCGCGGAGCCGTCGCTGCCACCGCACCCCGCGAGCGTGGCGGCGAGCAGGATCGCCGCGGCGCCGGCGGGCGGAAGGAAGCGGCGCGGGACCGTGTGCGGGCGATGCATCGTGGGGACCTCGGAGCGGGCGACGGCGCCGCTGCAGTGCGGTCGGCGTCCGCGGGATCGTAGGAGACGGAACCCGCCCGAGGTGGCAGTCACCCTGCACAGGGCGCGATTGGATCGGAGCGCCCACTCCGCCGGCATGAGCAGATCGACCGGCGGCGAAGCGCAATACCAACCGGCGCGGTACGGTATCCAGGAATCCCGACCCGCACGGTCTGTATTGACCGTCACAGTCGGGCGCCAGAGCCCTTCCCTCCGCTTCCACCAGGCACCCAGGAGTCACCGTGCTGCCAACATTCGTCATCGGTCTGCGAGAAGGCCTCGAGGCGTCGTTGATCGTCGGCATCGTGGCGGCGTTCCTGGCCCAGCAGGGCCGCCGTGACGCGCTCCGTTGGATGTGGGTCGGCGTCGTCGGCGCCGCGCTGTTCTGCCTGGCGGTCGGCGTGATCCTGCGCGAGGCGGGCCACGAGCTCCCGCGCAAGGAGCAGGAGGGCCTGGAGACGGTCATCGCGATCGTGGCCGTCGGGTTCGTCACCTGGATGATCATCTGGATGAAGCAGAACGCGCGGACCCTCTCGAAGGAGCTCCGCACGAGCGCCGCCGCGGCCCTGGCCAGCGGCTCGGCCTTCGGCCTCGTCGCGATGGCGTTCCTCGCCGTGCTCCGCGAGGGTCTCGAGACCGCCGTCTTCCTCGTCGCCGCGTTCAACGCCTCCGGCAACGCGACCGAGGCCGCGGGCGGCGCCGTGCTCGGCCTGCTCATCGCGATCGGCATCGGGTACGGCATCTACAAGGGCGGCATCACCCTCAACCTCACGAAGTTCTTCAAGTTCACGGGCGTGCTGCTCGCGTTCGTGGCCGCGGGCCTCCTGTCGCGTGCGCTGCACACCGCCCACGAGGCGGGCTGGTTCGATGCGCTGCAGCACCAGGCCCTGAACCTCTCCGGCGTGATCAAGCCCGGCTCGGTCACGGAGTCGATCTGGAACGGCATCTTCGGCCTCACCATCCGCCCGACGGTCGGCGAGCTCGGGATCTACCTCGTCTATCTCGTCCCGGTGGTCGCATTCGTCGTGGTCACCCAGCGGACGAAGTCCGAGGGCGGCCGCCAGCTCAGCCCCACGCTCGCCGCGTCCACGGTCGTCGGCGTCGCCACGCTCGTCATCGCGGGCGTCGGCCTGTTCGGCACCGACAAGACCACGACCCTCGCCGCGGCGCACGCCGACACCGGCAGCAAGACCATCAACATCTCGCTGACCGACGCCGGGTGCGGTCAGACCCTCAACGCCGCTGCCGGGCCGACCACGTTCAAGGTCACGAACGCGGGCACGAGCAAGGTCACCGAGTACGAGGTGCTCCAGGGCGGTCAGATCCTCGGCGAGGCCGAGAACGTCGCCCCGGGCGTCCCCGGGTCGTTCTCGCTCACCCTCGCCCCCGGCGAGTACCAGATCGCCTGTCCGGGCGGACAGGCCGCGACCGGCAAGCTCGCCGTCACCGGCGCCGACACCTCGCTCAGCCCGGCCGACGCCGAGGCCGTGGCCACCTACCGCCGGTTCCTCGAGCAGCAGACCGGCGTGCTCTCGACCCGCACGAAGGCCTTCACCGACGCGGTCCGCGCCGGTGACGTGACCAAGGCGAAGTCGCTCTTCGCCGCCACCCGCGCGCCGTACGAGGC
>JAVHXX010000027.1 GCA_031119595.1 Patulibacter sp.
AGGCAGCACGCGGCGGGACGTCGGGGCAGGCCGGGATGGTGAGCGGGTCCGAGCTCTCGAGGACGGTGCCGCTGCCGTCGACCTTGTTGATCGTGAAGGTCGTGCCACCGGCGGCGTAGAGGTTCGCGTCCGGGATGGTGAGCGTGCCGAAATATCCGGCGCCGGCGGTGGTCGGGCCGGTGGTGTCGACGATCGCGCCGTTCTCGATCACCTGGAACCGTGGAGCGTCCGCGAGCGACGTCGTCCAGAAGAGGGTGATCTTCCCAAGGCCTTCTGCGTTGTAGAACGGCTTGCTGGCGGCCGAGGCCGTCGACGAGAGCGTGGCGACGCCCAGGGCGGTGACGCCGGCGGCGAGTGCGGCGCGCCGCAGGCGGTTGCGCCGCGGTGGCGAGGTGGGCGGCGCCGACGCCGCGGACGGGCGGCGACGGTGGACAGAGACCGGCATGGTGGACCCCAGCTGTGGGAGAGGTCTGGACAGGGACACGAGCAGGCCGGGGGACACCTGGACTCCGCCAATCTCGCGCCTCGTGGCACGCCTGTCAAGGAACTGGAGTGTTCGCTCCCGTGTCCGATGCGTACAGCGCGCCGCCTGCCCCCGGTCACGACGACACGGCATCGATCGCATGGTTCGGTGCGCCGCCAGGAGCCCGTCGACGGAGCCCGTCGCGGTGTACCGGGCGATGGCGGGGCACTCCAGCACAGAAAACATGGACCATTCGGCAAAGTTTGCCAGATGTCGCAAAGTCGCATTTTGCGACCAGATGTCGACTTGTACTACAATGGATCCATGGAAGGCTCATCGATTAAGCTCAGCATGACCGGGAAGGTCTCTTACTTGGACGAGATATCCATTGCGCAGGCCGCCCGAATCATCGGTTTCCTGAACGCGGACGAGGACGAAGCAGCCGAGCTGGGATCGCCGGCCGGCCAGGCTTCCGCGGGTAGTCTTGGCGAAACGCCGAAGGTCGACCTAGCTCGTCCCCGTCCCGTGCAAAGCCCGAGGGACGCGATTGAGGTCTCCGGAGCAAAGAAGAACCCAGAGAAGATCGTGGCTCTGGGCGCCTACGTGCTTTTGGACGGGGGCGAGACGTTCAAGGCGGAGGACGTCAAGGGGCAATTCCGACGGGCGCGAGAAACAGCGCCTGGGAATTTTTCACGGGATCTGTCGGCTGCGGTGACTGCTGGTTGGATCGCGGAAGATAGTCCTGGGGAGTACTACCTGACCAACAAGGTCGGCGGCATTCTGGAGGGCGAATTCTCGTTCGCGAGCACGGCCGGTAGGCCCAAAGCGCCTCGTAAGACCAGCAAGGCCACAAAGAAGAAGGAGAAGCCGGCGGTCTTTGCCGACATTGACGAATTTGCTTCGACCATGGACGGGTTTCCCGCTTACAGCAAAGCGAAAACAGCGAAGGACAAGCTCTTGTGGGTGCTCGCGTTGGCTAAGTCGTACGGCATCAAAGGACTGGCCAATAAAGACATCGAGTGGCTGACAGATCACATCGGCGACGGAATCCCGAATGGGCAGATCACGGGCGCCTTCAACTCGGCGAAGTCAGCAGGGCTCGCCAATCGCTCCACCCAAGACCGAACGCTTCGCATCAATGAGCCCGGTCTCGCTTACTTGGCGAAGCTTGGCTCGCACGCGGAGTCCTGATCCTTGTCTGGCTCGGAATCGATAGCGCTGCGCCTTCAGAGGCTGGACCTTCAGACGCAGGTACTGGTACTGGCTCAACTGGCCGCGGGCCGAACGACGGAGAGGACAGCCTCCCCAGCTGCGGTGGGTCAATTGTTCGACGACTTGGCTCTCCCCGCTCCAGCAAAAACCTCCAACGTCTTTCGCGCGCTTGCGAGCAAGAACTACCTCGTGAAGGTCTCGGCACGGGGTCAATACAAGGTGACGCCCTTCGGTGGCTCGGTGATAAATCGGCAGGTTTCTGGTCTCGACCTAGCGGCGCTAGTCGCCGAGGCGGCCGCGAACAACGCGCCGGTGTTCGGACAAACCCAGCTCGCCATCGTCCCTCATACGCTTGCACCACCTGCTCTGGTGCATCCACTGCGCGGGTTCTTGGAGGACTATCCCTTTGACACGAATGTGTTCGGGATGACTCGGTTTCCAGATGCCAAAGCCGGCACCAAAGATCCGGTGGGCCGCGCGCTGTCCGTCGCCAGGGAAGTCTGCGGACAGTTTGGTTTGACGTTTCACCTTGCCTCCGACCGCTCGATCGTCGATGACGTCTGGCCGAATGTCATGGCTCACATGTGGGCCTCGCGATATGGAATCGGATTTTTCGAGGACCGCGTCGATCGCGGGCTAAATCACAATCTCGTGACCGAGGTCGGCGCAATGCTGATGACTGGCCGCCGCTGCGCTCTCCTGAAGGATGGCTCGATCGAGAAGATGCCGACGGATTTCGTCGGAATGATCTATCGATCGGTTGATATGTCCGACGAACAGGCCATCGGCGATTCGTTGCGGAGCTGGCTGGTCAACGACCTAAGAATTGCCACCGAGGCACGTGTCGTCGCCGCGTCCTCGAGTGGCCAATCGGGTGCCGCGGCCTAGGCCGCGGCGCCGATCCGCGTCGCCATCGCGAGGAACGGCGCGAGGGCATCGGGGTTCGCGAGGCTGCCGCGCGACAGGGCCTTGTCCGGATCCTGGCCCATGAGGATCCGCTTCACCGGCACCTCGAGGATCTTGCCCGAGAGGGTGCGCGGCACCTCGAGGATCGCGTGGACCTCGTTCGGCACGTGGCGCGGCGAGCAGTCCGTGCGGACGCGGGTGGCGATGCGCTTGATGAGGTCGTCGTCGAGCGTCGCGCCCTCGCGGAGCGTCACGAAGAGCGGCATCCAGCCGTCCTCGTAGCCCTCGCGCGGCACGTCGACCACGAGCGCGTCGGTGATCTCCTCCAGCGAGAGGATCGCCGCGTAGATCTCGGCCGTCCCCATGCGGATCCCACCGCGGTTGATCGTCGAATCGCTGCGGCCGTGGATGACCGCCGTCCCGCGGTCGGTGATCTCGATCCAGTCGCCGTGGCGCCACACGCCCGGGTAGTGGTCGAAGTACGACTCGCGGTAGCGGGCGTCACCGGCGTCGTTCCAGAAGAAGACCGGCATCGACGGCATCGGCTCGGTGATCACGAGCTCCCCGACCTCCCCGACGAGCGGGTGACCGTCCTCGTCCCAGGCCGCCACGGCGCATCCGAGCCCGCGGACCTGGAGCTCGCCCTCGTAGACCGGCACGGTCGGCGCGCCGCAGACGAACGCCGTGCACACGTCGGTGCCGCCGCTCGTCGAGAAGAGCCAGGTGTCGGCGCCGAGCTGGTCGTAGACCCACCGGAACCCGTCGCTGCTCAGCGGCGACCCGGTCGACCCGACCGCCTTCAGGCGCGAGAGGTCGCGCCCCGCCGCCGGTTCGATCCCGGCCTTGAGGTTGGCCGCGAGATACGCGGCGCTCGTGCCGAAGGTCGTGATCTGCGCGTCGGCGGCGAGATCCCACAGCGTGCCGAGATCCGGGTGCCCCGGATTGCCGTCGAAGAGGACGATCTCGGCGCCCGTCAGCAGCACGCCGACGAGGAAGTTCCACATCATCCAGCCGGTCGTCGTGAACCAGAACACGCGGTCGCCGGGGTGGGCGTCGAGGTGGAGATGGTGGTGCTTGAGCTGCTCGAGCAGGATGCCGCCGTGCCCCTGGACGATCGCCTTCGGGAGTCCGGTCGTGCCCGACGAATACAGCACCCACAGCGGGTGGTCGAACAGCACCCGCTGGAAGGTCAGCGGCCGCTTGGGATTGAGGAAGCCCTCCTGCCAGCCGCTCGCGCTCAGCGTGACCACGTGTTCGAGGCCCGCGATCTGCTCGGCGATCCCGGCAACCGTCTCGCGGCGGTCGAAGTCCCGGCCGCCGTAGCGGTACCCGTCGACCGCGAGCATCACCTTCGGCTTGATCTGCGCGAAGCGGTCGACCACGGTGCGCGCACCGAAGTCGGGCGAGCACGACGACCACGTCGCGCCGATCGACGCGCACGCGAGGAACGCCGCCACGGTCTCCGGCAGGTTCGGGAGGTATCCGACCACGCGGTCGCCGACCCCGACGCCGAGGCGCACCAGCCCACCGGCGATCGCGGCGGTCTGGGCCTCGAGCTCGCCCCACGTCCACGACGCAAGCGCCTGGGACTCGGAGGCGAAGTGGATCGCGGGCGCGGCCGCGTCGCGCCCGCGGAAGATGTGCTCGGCGTAGTTGACCCGGGCGTTCGGGAACCACTGCGCGCCCGGCATACCGCGCGACCCGAGCCCCGGCTCGGGCGAGCCGTCGAACTGCACGTCGTAGTGGTCCCAGATGGCCACCCAGAACGGCTCGAGCTCGGTCGTCGACCACTCCCAGAGGGCGTCGTAGTCGCCCTCTGGCACGTCCACGGCGCGCGTGTCGCGCAGCCAGCGCGTGAACGCGGTGAGGTTCGAGCGCTCGATGCGCTCGGGGGTCGGGGTCCAGAGGGGCGTCGGAGCGGAGGTCATGCGGTGGGGTTGGAGAGGGGAGCGGAAGCGTGACCGCCGTCACTGAGTATGGCGGCGTCCGGGGTGATGCGGGGCCCACTGGACGAGACGGCACTCGGCAGTGGATGGTCGACCAGCGCGGCGAGATCACGGCAGACGTCGAGCAGGGCGACGAGGTCGACGCCCGTGTCAACGCCGAGATCCTCGACGAGGCTCACGAGGTCCTCGGTCGCGACGTTGCCCGCGGCGCCGGCGGCGAACGGCGAACCGCCGAGGCCACCGACCGACGTGTCGAAGCGGGTGACGCCGCGCTGCATGGCGGCATAGCAACACACGAGGCCGGTGCCGCGGGTCTCGTGGAGGTGGATGCCGACGTCCGGGCCGGTGCGGTCGATCACCTCGTGGATGCCGCGCGGCGTGGCCATGCCGGTCGTGTCGGCGAGCGTGATCCGATCGGCCCCGTTCGCACGGCACGCCGCGGCGAGATTCGCGACGGCCGCCGGGTCGATCTCGCCCTCGTACGGCGACCCGAACGAGCACGAGATCACGACGTCGAGCCCGATCCCCGCCGCGTGGGCCGCGGCGGCGATCGGGACGACCTGGGCGAGGGACTCGTCGGTCGTCATGCGGACGTTCCGCAGGTTGTAGGTGGGCGACGCCGAGATGATGGAGGTGAGCTCGTCGGCGCCCGCCGCCACGGCGTCCGCGGCACCGCGGGCGTTCGGGACCAGTGCAGCACGCACCAGCCCCGGAATGCCCTCGGTTCCCGCGAACACCGCGGCGGCCTGCGCCATCGCGGGCACCGCCTTCGGCGACACGAACGAGCCGACCTCGATCTCGCGCAGCCCGGCGCGGACCAAACCGCGCACCAGGCGGATCCGGTCCTCCACCGCGACGGGTGCTTCCACCTGGAGCCCGTCCCTTGGCCCGACGTCGCGGATGGTGATGCGCGGCGGCAGCGCGGAGTCGCCGCCGCCGCGGGGCTCGTGATCGAGGTCGGCCATCGTGCCTATGCGCCCGCGAGATCGATGAAGAGCATGCGCGTGCGCGAGTACTCGCGCAGCGCCTCGACGCCCTTCTCGCGCCCGTAGCCGCTGTCCTTCGTGCCGCCGAACGGCAGCTCCACGCCGCCGCCGGCCGCGTAGCCGTTGACCATCGCCTGGCCCACGTTCAGCGACCGCGCGGTCTTCAGGGCGCGGTCGATGTCCTGGCACCAGACCGCGGCGGTGAGGCCGTACCGCGTGTTCTCGGCAGCGGCGATCGCCTCCTCGTCGGAGTCGACCGGGGTCACGGCGAGGACCGGCCCGAAGACCTCCTCCCCGAAGAGCTCCGTGCCCTGCGGCACGTCGCCGAAGAGGGTCGGCGCGGCGTAGAAGCCGTCGAGGCCGTCCGGGATGGTCGCCTGCGCGGCGATCGCCATGCCCTCGGCCTGCGCCCGCTCGACGAACCCGGCGACGCGCTCCTGCTGGCGACGGGTGACGACCGGCCCGACCGTCGGGTCGTCGAGGCCGCGGCCCACGGTCGCCGCCTCGAAGAGCACGGCGAGCTTGTCGACGAGCGCCGCGTGGAGGCTGCGGTGCACGATCACGCGGGTACCTGCGGTGCAGGTCTGGCCGGCGTGCAGGAGCAGCGCGCGGGCGATCACCGGCGCGGCGCGGTCGAGGTCGGCACCCTCGAGGACCACGTGCGCGGACTTGCCGCCGAGCTCGAGCAGCGCCGGGCGGCCGCGCCGGGCGACGGCCTCGGCGACGAGCCGTCCGGAGGCGACGGAGCCGGTGAACGACACGTGTGCGATGTCGTCGTGGGCGGTGAGTGCGGCGCCGGCGGTCGGGCCGTCGCCGGGGACCACGTTGATCGTGCCGGCCGGGAAGCCTGCCTCGCGGGCGAGCCGCGCGAAGTGCAGCGTGGAGAGCGGCGCGACGACGTCGGGCTTGACCACGGTCGCGTTGCCGACGGCGAGGGCCGCACCGATCGAACGGGCGCTGATCTGCGCTGGGTAGTTCCACGGGATCACGTGGCCGGTGACGCCGTGCGGCTCATGGTCGACCATCGCGATCGCCGCGGAGCCGAGCGGGACGGTGTCGCCCTGGAAGCCCTCGATCACGGAGCCGTAGAAGTCGAAGTAGCGGGCGGCGGCGGCGATGTCGGCGCGGCCCTGCGTGAGCGGCTTGCCGGTGTCGCGGGTCTCGATGCGGGCGAGCTGCTCGGCGTCGCGGCGCACGAGGCGGGCGAGGTCGCGCAGCAGCGAGCCGCGGGCCGTCGGGTGCAAGGCGGCCCACGCCGGCGCGGCGGCCTTCGCGGCCTCGACCGCGTCGCCGACCTCCTGCGCGGTCGCGCTCGCGACCCGGGCCAGCACGGCGCCGGTCGCGGGGTCGAGGTCGTCGACCCAGGTGGTCGGCTCGACGAGCTCGCCGCCGATGTCGAGCGCGAACTCGCCGTCGAGCGTGGCGTCGTGGCTATTGAGGGCGTCGGTCTCAGTGAGCATTGGCGGCTTCTTCCTTCGTGTGCGCGGCCAGCTCGCCGAGCACGTCGTCGTTGTGTTCGCCGAGCTGCGGGGCCCGGCCGAGATGTGCGGTTCCCGAGGCCGCGAGCGGGGAACGGGAGAAGAGGTGGTCGCCTTCGGCCACGACCTGTCCGAGCGCCTGCGCCTGCTCGCTGCGGGCGGCATCGCTCACGTCGAGGACGGGCGCGACGAGCACGCCGTGCGCCTGGAGCCGCTCCATCACCTGCGCGCGCGTCTGCGGCGTGGTGACCTCGGCGATGCGGGCTTCGACGGCGTCGCGGTCGGCAACGCGACCGGCGTTCGTCGCCCAGGCGGCGTTCGCCGCGGCGTCGCCCAACTCGAGCGCCGTGCAGAGCCGGCGCCACATGCCGTCGTTCGTCGCGCCGAGCACGAGGAATCCGTCGCTGGCGGGGAACGCGCAGTACGGCACGATCGACGCGTGCGCGCTGCCCCAGCGGCGCGACTTCGCCGCCTCGCCGCCGGCCGCCTCGGACGCGATCACGGTGCCGAGTGAGGAGAGCGCGGTGCCGTAGAGCGACACCTCGATCTGCCGGCCCCGGCCGGTGCGCTCGCGCTCCAGGAGTGCGCCGAGCAGGCCGTTGATCGCGGAGAGGCCGGTGGCGATGTCGACCATCGCCACGCCGAAGCGGACCGGCTCGCCGCCGGGGTGGCCGGTGATCCCCATGAGGCCGGACTCGGCCTCGACGATCACCTCGGTGCCCGGCATCTCGGCCATCGGCCCGACCGTCCCGAAGCCGGTGATCGACACGTGCACGAGGCGCGGGTGCGACTCGGCGAGCGTGGCCGCGTCGATGCCCAGGCGCGCGGTGACGCCCGGCCGGAAGTTCTCGATCACGACGTCGGCGGAGGCGATGAGTGCGTCGACGGTGGCGCGGTCGTCCGGGTCGGCGAGGTCGAGCGCGACGCTCCGCTTGCCGCGGTTCACGGCGTGGAAGTAGGCGGCGTTCGTGTCGACGAACGGCGGGCCCCAGGCGCGGGTGTCGTCACCCTCGCCCGGGCGCTCGATCTTGATGACGTCGGCGCCGAGCTCCGCGAGGAGCATCGTCGCGTACGGACCCGCGAGGATCCGTGTGAAGTCGACGACCCGCACACCCGCCAGGGGCTGGAACGGGTCTGCGGGCGTCAGCATGGCCTAGACCGCCAGGTAGCCGGCGTCGACGGCGAGCGTGTGGCCGGTGACCATCTTCGCGGCGCGCGAGGCGAGGAAGACGGCGGCGCCGGCCATCTCGTGCGGTTCGCCCATGCGGTCGATGAGCTGGCGTGCGTCGATGAAGTCCTGGGTGACCGTGGTCTTCTTCGCGCCCTTGGCCATCATCGACGTCGCGTAGATCGTCGGGGCGAGGGCGTTCACGCGGATGCCGTGATCGAACCATTCCAGGGCGAGCGAGCGGGTCAGCTGGAGGACGCCGCCCTTGCTCTGGAGGTACGCGCTGGCCTGCGGGTACGCGTTGAACGCGCCGATCGAGGCCATGTTGATGATCGAGCCGCCGTCGCCCTGGGCGATCATCTGGCGGCCGACGGCCTGGGCCATGAGGAAGGAGCCCTTGAGGTTCACCGCGATGATGCGGTCGTAGGCGTCCTCGGGGAAGTCCTCGGCGGGGAAGCGGCCGGCGATGCCGGCGGAGTTCACGAGCACGTCGATGTGGCCGTGCGCCTCGACGACGCTCGCGATGAGGGCATCGACCGAGGCCTTGTCGGCGACATCGACCTGCGCGGTGTGGAGCGTGTAGTCGCGGTCCGCGACGCTCTCGGCGGTCGCCTTCGCGGCGTCCAGGTCAAAGTCGGCGATCACGACGGTCGCGCCGCTCTGGGCGAGCGCGTGGACCATCGCCTCGCCCATCCCGGACGCGCCGCCCGTGACGATGGCGACCTTGCCGTCGAGGCGGAAGAGTCCGGAGCTGACGTAGTCGGCGGAGATGTTCGGTGCTTTGGACATGGGGGAGTCCTCCTGGGTTCAGGACGGGTCGTGGAGCTGGGCACCGGCGGCGTGCAGCCGGCGCGA
Organism: Patulibacter sp.; assembly: GCA_031119595.1. Taxonomy (GTDB): domain Bacteria; phylum Actinomycetota; class Thermoleophilia; order Solirubrobacterales; family Solirubrobacteraceae; genus JAGIBJ01. The sequence goes on from JAVHXX010000027.1 coordinate 9,015, forward strand.
GATCTGGATCGGGTTCGGGGGATTCGGGGCGGGGGCCCCGGGGGGCCGGCGCTCCGAGGGGGATCGGAGCGCCGGCGGGGTGTGCTGGCGCTAGCCGCCGTAGGAGTAGGCGGCGTCCCACTGCGAGTAGTAGGGCTTGGCCTCGGCTGCCGGATCGACCGGGCCGTTCTGGTCGCCCGGGGGCAGCGTCGACGGGGTCACCGCGGTGTACGTGAGCTTGCCGTCGAGCGACGATGCGCTGATCGCCGAATCCGTCGTGAAGTGCTTGAGCAGTTCGTCGACGGCGACGTACGAGCTCGTGACCATGTTGCCGTCGGCGAGGCCGAGGATCAGGCTCGGGTTCTTGCGCATCAGCGGCACCGAGACGGCGTCCGCGTAGTACGAGTAGACCTTCACGCTGCTCGTCTTGTTCGCCGACTTGATCGCGCTCACCGAGGCGGCGGTCCACAGGTCGAAGATAGGGACGATCGCCTTCATGTTCGGGTTCTGGTTCAGCAGGGTCGAGGCGTTCTTCACGCCGGCGCTGAAGTCGAAGCCGGTCTCGAGCGGACGGATCACCTTCACGCCGCCCTTCTCGAGCGCGGCGGTGAGGGCGGTGGCGCGGCGCGTGGCCGAGGCCAGCGACGTCGTGCTGAGCATGCCGACCTCGTCGCCCGGCTTGAGGCTCTTGAGCATCAGGTCCGCGAGCGGCTGGGTCAGGTCCTCCTCGTTCTCACCGATGTAGGTGAGGCCGAGCGACTGGTCGAGGGAGTCGTCGACGGCCGAGCCGACCATGAGCACCGGGATGCCCTTCGCCTTGGCCTGGAGCAGACCGGCGCGGGCGGTCGACGGCGTGACCGCGGACATGATGATCGCGTCCACGCCGGAGGTGACGAGGCTCGACACGCCGGAGGCGGCCGTGGCCGGATCACCCTTCGTGTCGACGGTCTTGAGCTTCCACCCGACGTGCGCGATGGCGGCCTTGCCGGCCTGGTACTGACGCTGCTGGAACGAGCCGGCGAGCACGCCGTCGACCCAGCCGATGGTCTTCACGCCGACCTTGGTCTTGCCGTCGGCGGCCTTGGCGGCGGTGTTCGAACCGCCGCTGCTGGCGGTCGAGGAGGAGTCGCTCGAGGAGCCGCACGCCGCGAGGCTGACGGCGACGGCTACGGTCGCGAGGCCCGCGAGTGCGCGCCGGGGTTGAAGGTGCATGGTGCTGCTTCTCCGATGTGGGGGAATGGGGGATCGGAAGGGGTGGGGGTGGGGAGCGGGCCTAGGCGGCCTTGAGGGTGGTGTCGCCGGTCATCGCGGCGACGAGCGCGTACTCGGACGCCTCGGCCGCGGGCCAGCTGGCGACCAGCTCCCCGCGCCGGAGCACGTGGATGTGGTCGCAGAGTTCGAGGAGCTCCTCGGGGTCGGTCGAGCCGACGAGGAAGCCGATGCCCTCACCCGCGAGGCTCCAGAGGAGCTCGTGCAGCTCGGCGCGTGCGGCGACGTCGACGCCGACGGTCGGGTCCTCGAGGAGGAGGAACTTCGGCGAGGCGAGGAGCTTCGCGCCCACGAGGACGCGCTGCTGGTTGCCGCCGGAGAGCTGCCCCATCCGGCGGTGCACGACCGGGCCGAGCGAGAGGCGCTCGACGACGGTGGCGGCCTGCTGGTGGCCGCGGGCCGTGGTGATGAGGCCACCCGTGGTGCTGCACTGGCGCAGCGCGGGCAGGACGAGGTTCTCCACGACGGGCTCGCTCGGCAGCGAGGCGCTCGCGCGGGAGGCGGGGAGGAAGCCGACGCCGAGACGCTGCGCGGCACCCACCGAACCCAGCGTCCCGTCGCCGACCGTCACCTCCCCGGCGGTCGGGCGCAGATGGCCCGACAGCATCGAGAAGACGTCTTCGACGCCCGAGCCCGGCAGGCCGGCGATGCCGATCACCTGGCCGGGACGGACCTCGAGGTCGAGGCCGCGTACGCGGCCGGAGACGATCCCGTGCGCGCGGAGGTTCGGGGCCGAGGCGTCGCTGCGGCCCTTGTACCCACGCGCGGTCTGGGTACGGCGGCGGCGCACGTCGGTGGCGGGCTCGTCGGAGCCGGTGATGCTCGCGACGAGCCGCTCCTGCGTGACCTCCGCGCCCTCCATGATCTCGGTGACCTGGCCGTCGGCCATGGCGGTGACGCGGTCGCACAGGGCGGCGACCTCGTCGAAGCGGTGCGAGATGTAGAGGATCGCGAGGCCGCGCTCGCGCAGCCGCCGGACCACGGCGAGGACGCGCTCGCAGTCTTCTGCGTTCATCGCGGCGGTCGGCTCGTCGAGGATCAGGTACCTCGCCTGGCGGTGCAGCGCCTGGGCGAGCAGCACCACCTTCTGCCACGAGACCGGCAGGCTGCCGACGGGCGCGGTGATGTCGAGATCCAGGCCGAGGCCATCCATGAGCTCCTGCACCTGGCGGCGCTCGGAGCGCAGCGAGAGGAGACCACGACGCTTCGGCTCGGCGCCGAACGTGACGACCTCCGCGACCGACATGTCCATCGGCATCACGAGCTCCTGCGGCACGGCGACGATGCCGGCCGCGAGGGCGTCCGCGGGCTTCCGGATGTCGAGCTCGGCGCCGTCCGCGAGGACCGTGCCGCCGTCGGACTGCACGCGGCCGGTGAGCACGCCCACGAGCGTGCTCTTGCCCGCGCCGTTGCGGCCGACGAGACCGTCGACGCGGCCACCGGCCATGTCGAGGTCGACCCCGCGCAGGACGGTCGCGTCGCCGTAGCGCTTGACGATCCCGCGGGCGGCGAGCGAGCTGGTTTGGGCCGCGGCGCTCATGCCTTGCGCTCCTGGCGGGCGAGCACGACGGCGGCGAGGAGGACGACGCCCTCGATGAGCTGGATCACGGCCGACTTCTGGTCGAGCATCGTGAGGCCGCGCTCGAGGAGTGCGATGAAGGCGACGCCGAAGACGGTGGCGGCGGGGCTGAACCGGCCGCGACCGATCACGGCGGCGCCGAGGAAGACCGCCGAGTACGGCGGCAGCAGGAGGCCGGCTCCGGAGTTCGGGAAGTACGAGCCACCCTGTGAGGTCACGTACACGCCCGCGAGGCCGGCGAGCACGCCCATCAGCACGAAGGCGGCGAGGCGCACGCGGTTCACGGAGATGCCGGCGAGGGTGACGGCCGTCGGGTTGAGGCCGGTGGCGCGGACGCGGCGGCCGAAGGTCGTGAACGACATCAGCACGATGGCGACGACCACGAGGAGCAGCGCGAGCCAGGTCGACCAGGCGAGGCCGAGGTGGGTGTTCAGGGTGAACGAGAGGTAGCTGTTCGGGATGCCGTTCGCGATGGTCTCGTTCGAGGTGAGCAGCTGCTCGATGCCCGTGGCGACGGAGCCGACGGCGAGGGTGGCGATGAACGCGGGCGCGCGGCCCCAGGCGACGGCGAAGCCGTTCGCGATGCCGATGGCGGCGCCCACGAGGAGGGCGGCGACGATCGCGACGACCGGCGACACGCCGCTCCTGCTCATGAGCATGATCGAGACGGCACCGGTGAGCCCGATGGTGTTCGCGTAGGAGAGGTCGAACTCCCCGATCACGAGCACGAACGTGACGCCGAGCGCGAGGATCAGGAGGGTCGACTCCTGCTGCAGCACCGACACGAGGTTGTCGCTCGTGAGGTAGGTGTCCGGGAGGCGCAGCGTGAAGTAGCCGACCAGCAGGATGAGGAACGCGATCGCGATCGCGGGGCGGCCGAGCAGGATGCGCCGGGCGGCGCCTCCGCCACCGGCCTTGGTCCGTGGCGGGTGGCCGGCGACGGCCTTCGTGGCCGCGGCTGCCGGGTCGATGGTCTTGGGTTCGACAGCGCTCATCGCCGTGGTCCCTTCTGCTTGCCCTGGGGGGTCGGGTCTTCGGCGAGCGGGTCGAGCTCGTACGCCGTGGGGTGTTCGTGGCCGTGCTGCGTGATCGCGCGGCCGGTGAGGATGTGGGAGCGCATGATCGACGCGGCCCATTCGCCGTCCCGGAGGCGGAAGGCCTCCGTGATCGAGCGGTGCTCCGACCAGCTGTTCTCGAGCTGCCGGACCGAGTACGCACCGATGGTGCGGTGGGTGAGGGGGATCTCGACGATGCTCGCGACGAGGTTGATCAGCCGGCGGTTGCCGGTGGCCTCGAGCACGGAGCGGTGGAACTCGTTGTTGAGCGCGGTGACCTCGGCGAGCCAGCCCGGCTCCTGCGCGGCGAGCGCCTCGTCCATCTTCTGGCAGAGGACCTCGAGGTCGTTCGTCTGCGCCGTGGTGGCGGTGGCGGCGGCGAGGCCCGCGCCGTAGGACTCGAGCACGGCGCGCAGGCCGAAGATCTCCTCGATGTCGCTGTCGCCCCACTCGGCGACCACGATGCGGCGGTTCGACTTCTGCTCGACGAGGCCGTCGGCGGCGAGGCGGGTGAGGGCGGCGCGCACCGGGGTGCGGCTCACGCCGAGGTCGGTCGAGAGCCCGGCCTCGGTGAGCGGGGAGCCCTGCTCGTAGTCCCCGGCGACGATCCGGCGGCGGATCTCGTCGTACGCGGTCTCGGCGGCGGGACGGGCGGTGTCGCGGTCAGCGGGCATCGGAGTGCTCCTTGGCGGCGTGGGGGAGGGCGTGGGGCGCGCGGCCGGCGCACCCGGTGCCCATGCTGCCAGCGCGGTGGGTGGGGCATGCAGGCCCGGCGACGTCGGGGGAACCGTCGCCGGGCGTACCGAAGGCGATCTCACACACGGCGGGGGCCGGCTGTGCTTGAACGGGGAACTGCATGAAGTGTGTTGTAGCCCACTCGGGATACAAAGTTCAAGCATTTGGTATCCCAAAACGGCCGCTTCAACGACAAAAGGCCCGAGAATGCGCCAAATCGGTATACAAATGATGGCGCAATAGTGTGCCGTCTGTCACGATGAGGCAGCGCATCAAGCAACCTTCTGGAGGAGCGCCATGTCCACGAGACGCGTCGTGACGGGACACAACGAGGCCGGGAAGTCGGTCATCGCAAGCGACGAGGCGGTCGAACCGCTCGTCTCCACGGCCATGCCGGGGGTCGAGATGTTCTACCTCTGGGGCTACGACGCACCGCAGGTGTATCCGGACGCGGGCGAGCAGCCCGAGTGGACCACGCACTTCCCGCCGAAGGGTGGCGGCCGGTTCGTGATCTTCTCGCTGCCGCCGGCCGGCACGCCGGTACCGGAAGAGGCGGGCACGCCCGAGGCCCGCGCCGATGCCGACGCGACGTTCCCGGGCCTCCTCGATGTCTACGAAGCCGACGACCCCGGCATGCACACCTCCGAGACCACGGACTTCGCGGTCGTGCTCTCCGGGCAGGTGGTCCTGGAGCTCGACGACGGCGAGAAGCGCACGCTCGGCCCGGGCGACGTGGTGGTGCAGAACGGCACCCGCCACCGCTGGATCAACGCGTTCGACGAGCGCGTGACGATCGGGTTCGTGCTGCTCGGCGCGGAGCGCCAGGGATGAGCCCGAGGGGCCGCGGTCTCGGCCGCGCGCCCCATGCCCGTGCGCGCCCGGCGCCGTCGACGCGGCGCGCGGGGCTGGCGCCGCGTCCTACCGGGACGTGTCCAGGACGCCCTGCAGGCGGCGGATCAGCAGTGCCATCTGGGCCGTCAGCTGGTCCTCCGCGTTGCCGACGACATGCAGGCCCGTGTCGTCCTGGATCTTCGTGAGGCGGTAGCGGACGGTGTTCTCGTGGACGTCGAGCAGGATCGCCGCCCGACGGATGCTGTTGCCGGACGCGAAGAAGGCGCCGAGCGTGCGGAGATGTTCGAGCTGGCCGGGTTCGTGGGAGATCGGCCCGAGGGCGTCGTCGGCGAAGCGCTCGGCCTCCTCACGGCCGACGGCGGCGAGGAACATGCGGCCCGGCCCGAGGTCGGAGGCCGCGAGGAGCCGCTCGCTCTCCGGGCCGCTCATGAGCTGCTGGCAGCGCAGGACCTCGAGCGCCTCGTCGAGGCCGCGGCGGAAGTCCGAGGCGCCGTGGCACGGCGTCGACAGGGCGACGAACCGTTCGGCGTGGCCGCCGAGCTCGCCGAGGCCCAGACGCATGGTGCGCTTGAGGGTGTCGATCGGGGTGCGGCCGCGGGGGTCGTCCTCGGCGGCGACCGGCATCACCGCGACGACGCCCTCGGCGACGGTCGTGGTGAGGACGTCGGTCACGCCGGCGGCTGAGGCGAGCGCGGCCGAGAGGTCGCGCGAGGACGGGAGCCCCGCCTCGGAGCCGGCGGGCGTCGCGACGACGCAGATCGCGTAGTCGGCGTCGAGGTCGATCCCGAGGTAGTCGGCGCGACGGCGCAGCGGGCCGGCGGCGCCGGCGCCGTGGGCGAGTTCGCGGGCGATCGTGGCGAGGCCGTCGCGCTTCGTGGCGGCATCGCGGCGCTCGGCGGCGAACTCGATCGACACGTGCCCGGCGACGCGGCGCGCGATGTGGCTGTCGAGGGCGCCGAGCCGGGCCGTGAACTCCATCACGACCACGTAGCCGACGCACTGGTCGTCCTCGCGGACCGGTGCCACGAGGTAGCGGTGGCCGAGGCCGGCGTCGCGGTACGGGCCGAGGATCGCCGCGTCGCGACCGGTCGCCTCGAGGTCCTCGAGGGCGTTCCGGATCGCGGTGTGGCCGCGCAGGTCCTCGTCGAAGAGGCGCATCGGCGGCGCCGGGCCGTCGTCGGGGGTGGCGCTCGCACGGCAGCGCAGGGTGCGGTCGTAGATCGCGCACGGCTTGCCGGACTGGCCGGCCATCGCGGCGGCGACGGCCTGCATGCTCGCGCCGCTGAGGGCCGCCTTGTGGAGTTGCTCGTCGAGGGCGGTGGCGCGCCGCAGGACCTCGTTCTGGCGGGCGATCGTGACGAGGCTGCGACGCAGCTCGGTCGTCGCCTGGGTCTGGGTGATCGCGAGCGACGCGAGGTCGGCGAAGGCGAGGGCGATGGCGCGGGTGTTCGCGTCGAAGGTGTGGGGCTGGTCCTCATTGTCGAGGTAGAGGATGCCGCTCACGGTGCCCTGCGAGATGAGCGGGATCCCGAGGATCGAGCGGACGCCGTAGCGGCGCATCACCGAGCGCACGGGGCGGCGGTCGCGGCGGGTGTCGGCGATGAAGACGGGCTCGCCGGTGCGCACGATCTCGCGGGTGAACTGATCGGCCTCGGTGCCCGCGATGAGGTGCCGGACGGTCGAGTTGAGGTTGCCGTGCTCGGTGTGGCCGGCCATCCCGTGGAAGGCGTCACCGTCGGGTTCGCGGAGGAACACCGTGCAGCGCCGGACCGCGGTGAGCGAGCAGAGACGGGCGGTGACAAGGCCCAGGAGGGTGTCGAGGTTCTGGCCCTTCGTCATGGCCGCGGCGACGTCGGCGAAGGCGGCGAGCACGGCGGCGCGGCCGCCGCCGGCACCCGCCGAAGGCGCCGTGAGTGCGAGGTGCTCGACGAGGGCGCGCACCTCCGACGGTGCGGTGTCGTCGCGCTGTTCGATGGTTTCCGCAACGGTGCTCATAGGGGACATTGTTAGCGCTCCGGACGCCTTTAGACAACCAAACGTATGAAAGATATGGTGACCGAATGAGCCCGGTCGATCATGTCAGTGAGGAAAGCGTCCGCCGCGTGGAGCGGCTCGGCGGCTGGCCGCTGCACCGGTTCTCCGAGCTGGGGTCGACGAACGACGAGGCCCGCCGGCTCGCTTCCGGCGGTGCGCCCCACGGCACCGTCGTGGTGGCCCGCAACCAGACCGCGGGCCACGGCCGCGCAGGCCGTCCGTGGATCGCGCCGGCGGGCGAGACGCTCTGCATGTCGATCGTGGTCCGCGACCAGGTCGAGTGGACGATCCTGCCGCTCGTGGCCGCGGTCGCGGTCGCGGAGACGGTCGGCGCGCAGGCCGCCATCAAGTGGCCGAATGATGTGGTGTTCGCGGAGGCACCAGGGGCTGGCCGCCGTGCCTGCACGCGTGGCGCCGCGGCGGCCCGTGGCGTGGCGCTGCGCAAGGTCGCCGGGATCCTCTGCACGGGCGTGCCGCACGACCGCTGGGCGGTCGTCGGGATCGGCCTGAACGTGGCCCTGGACCTGTCGACCGTGCCGGCCGAGATCGCCGAGCGTGCTGCCACGATGGGCCGCGAACCGTCCGAGCTCGACGACGTCCTCGCCGAACTCGTCGACCGCTTCCACGCGGCCCTCGCCCTCCCGTTCCTCGACCTCCTCGAGGCGTGGTCCGAGCGCGACGTCCTCCTCGGCGCGACCGTTGGCTGGGACGCCCCCGGTGCCGGCCCGCGCACCGGCACGGCCCGTGGCATCGACGCCCGGGGTCGACTCCGTGTGAAGTCGGCCCACGGCACCGTCGCCTACCTCGACGCGGGCGAGGTCCACCTCCGCTCGACCGCCGGAGGCGTGCTCGAAGGCGGGGCCGGCGAGCCCTGGTGAGGGCGCGGCGCTTGGAGCGCCGAGGCGTTTCGCTGCGGGAAAGCCCGCGACGGCGTCGCGCCCAAGAACGGTCGGAGGCTGGAGTTCGGTAACCGAGCCCCAACCTCCCGCTGTGTTCCGGTAGTCCGTACTCCGCGCGATGCGCACGCCGCGCGTCGTCCATGGAGCCCGTGCCCCATGGGGGCTCAGGGCGCTCCGTGACGGCGTTCGGTCATCATCAGCTCGACCTCTGAGCTGTACAGCTCATGGTCCGCGGCGGGTTCGGTGCTGATGCCCGAGAGTGCATGCCTCGTGATGGCGGCGGCGATCCGCGGGGTGAGGAACACGTACCCGAGGTCGTCTGCGCGGAACAGGTCGCTCCCGTCCCATCGATCGGCGGACACGGGGAGTCCGCGGTGGATCGGAGTTGGATGGGCCGACGCCGACATCGTCCGCTCTGCGCGGTCGAAGTCGATCGCCCCGCCGCGGCCCGAGACCGCGAGGCCCGCGTACCCGTCGAGAGCGGCGCGGAGCGTTCGGTTCTTCACGGCGACGGGGACGAGAGACCATCCGGTCGCGCGTTCCTCGCAGAGCATCGACTGGAACAGCGGAGACACGAGCATCACCCCGCCGCTGACGCCGATCAGGTCATCGACGCGAGCGCCCTGGATGTGGT
>JAVHXX010000517.1 GCA_031119595.1 Patulibacter sp.
AGGGCCGCCCGGCTAGCTGCCTTTTGCAGCAGAGCCGTGAGAGAAGAAGATGTAGAAGATCCCGACGGCGATGAGGGCGAGGCCGACGGAGACGACGACGACCTTGTCGAGCATCGACGGCTGCTCGGCGTCGCCACCGCCGCGCATCGAGTGGAGCCAGCGGGCGACGGAGCGGTTGCCGGTCTCCGGGATGCCGAAGCGGTCGGAGTAGCGGTGGTCGAGCTTGGCGAGGCCCTTGCCGATGAAGACCATCGTCACCGGGACGCCGATGAGGACCATGAGGATCGACGTGCCCGAGCTCGAGGAGACCTTCGAGGAGCGGCCGGCGAGCCAGAGCCAGAAGGCGGGCGCACCGGCCCACAAACCGATGCTTCCGATGAACATCGAGACGACCAGTGCGGACTGCTCGAGACGGCGAACGGGGTTCATGCGCGGATCGTAGCGACGGGCGCGTAGGTATGCGACTCCGATCACACTGCGGGGCCCGGTTCCCAGGGTCTGATGCCGCAGGCGCCAGGAAGGTCGTAGGACCACCACCTCCGGGCCGCACCCTCTGCGATACTCGCCCGCGTGCAGGTCTCTCGCTCGCGCCGCCGCACGGTGCGGTTCTCCATCGCGCTCACGCTGGCCATCCTCCTCGCCGGAGCCCTCGTGTACACGACGTTCACGGCGGCGAGCCCGGAGCGGTTCCCGGATCAGCTCGCGACGAGCGCCACGCCGGGCCAGACCTACCAGGTCGGTGGGCGCGTGCTCGCGTCGACGCGGCACGGCAGTTCGCTCACGATGACGCTCGGCCACCCGGGCACCGGTGCCGGCAAGCCGATCCAGATCACCTACGACGGCACCGTCCCGGATCCGTACCGCATCGGCCGCGACATCCTGATCCAGGTCAAGCAGGATCCGGCCAACTCGACCGAGTTCGTGGGCCAGGGCAACTCGCTCGTCACGAAGTGCCCGTCGAAGTTCAACGGTGCGGAGATGAACGCCGACACCGGCACCCCAGTGAAGCCGTCGGTCGCCGACCAGGCTTCGGCCGCCTCCTAGGAGTCCGTCATGGACGTCGTCGGGCGCGCCCTGCTCATCCTCGCCTTCGCGGTGTCGATCTTCGGATGCGGCTCCGCGCTCGCCTCTGCGCGCGGGCTCGGGCCGTCGACCCTGATCGTGACCGCGCGGCGGTCGCTCTACGCGGTGATGGCGCTTGCGGTGACGGCATTCGTCCTGCTCGAGATCGCCTTCATCCGCCCGGACTTCCACTACACGGTGGTCGTCGGGCACGCCTCGCTCACCACGCCGCTCCTCTACCGGATCGCGGCCCCGTGGGCGTCGCAGGAGGGGTCGCTGCTGCTGTGGCTCACGCTCCTCTCGCTCACGTCGACCATCTCGATCCGCACGCTCCGCGGCCGCATGCGGGACGTCGAGCCGTACGCGATCGGCGTGATGCTCCTGCTCGCAGCGTTCTTCGCCGGCCTGCTCGTGTTCGCGGCCAAGCCCTTCACGACCTCGGCGATCGCCCCGGCCGACGGCCTCGGCCTCAGCCCGCTGCTGCGCTACCCGACGATGATGATCCACCCGCCGCTGCTCTACAGCGGCTACACCCTCTTCACCGTGCCGTTCGCGTTCGCGATCGGGGCGCTCGCGGCGGGCCGTGTCGGGACCGACTGGATCGTGCACACGCGCCGTTACGCGCTCATCGCCTGGCTGCTGCTCGGCACCGGCATCATCCTCGGCTCGCGCTGGTCGTACGCCGAGCTCGGGTGGGGCGGCTACTGGGCCTGGGACCCCGTCGAGAACGCGTCGTTGCTGCCATGGATGACGGCGACGGCCTTCCTCCACACGATCATCGTGCAGGAGCGCCGCGGCCTCCTGAAGACCTGGAATGCGAGCCTCGTCCTCGCGACGGGCCTGCTGTGCCTCCTCGGCACGTTCCTCGTGCGCTCGGGCGTGCTCTCCTCGATCCACGCCTTCGGCGAGTCGACGGTCGGCCCGCCGTTCCTCGGCCTCATCGGCGGTCTCACCTTCCTCTGCATCTGGCTCGTGATGAGCCGCCGGCAGCTCCTCGAACCCGACGGCGAACTCCGCTGGCTCTCGCGCGAGTCGATGTTCCTGCTCGGCAACCTCGCGCTCATCGTGCTCGTGGTCGTCGTGCTCTGGGGCACGTTCTTCCCGCTGATCTCCGAGGCGCTCACGGGCTCCTCGTCGTCGGTCGGCACCGGATGGTTCTCGACCTACGCGACGCCGTCCGCGCTGTCGATCGTCGCGCTCTCCGGGCTCGCACCGCTGCTGCCGTGGGGGAGGGGCCGCTGGGGCGCGTTCGGCAAGGCCGCGATCGTGCCGCTCGCCGGTGGCGTGGTCGTCGCCGTCCTCACCGTCGCGATGGCCGGGACCCACAGCGTCGCGGCGATCCTCATGGCGCTCGTCTGCGGGTTCACCCTCATCGCGGTCGGCCGCGAGTTCTGGATCGGGGCCCGCGCGCGGCGCGCCCTCACCGGCGACGCGCCGCCGCTCGCCCTCGTCCGCGCCGCCGCCGGCAACCGGCGTCGGTACGGCGGGTACCTCGTGCACGCCGGCCTCGCGATGCTCCTGCTCGCCGTCGCCGCCTCGACCGCGTTCGACACCACGAAGCAGCAGTCGATGGTGCCCGGCCAGACCATCGACCTCGCCGGCGGCCGTCAGCTCAAGTACCTGAAGCCGACCGGCGACATCAAACTCAACAAGGCCGGCCGCATCGAGTACATCTCGTTCGGCGCGGAGATGCAGGTCATCCGCAACGGCAAGCCTGCCGAGATCATCGACCCCCGGCACGACTTCTACCCGTCGCTCGCGATCGTCGCCTACGGCCCCGTCGGCCGCTTCTTCCAGGGCGAGGAGTCCAGCGAGGTCAGCCTGCGCAGCCGCCCCGCCCGCGACCTCTGGGTCGCGATGACCCCCGACTCCGACGGCATCGTCACCCGCGCCAAGCAGGTCGACGCCGGCTTCCAGAAGATCAGCCAGAACCTCGACGAGAACGTCGCGAGCGCCCTCCTCGCGAAGTCGCTCCAGGGCATCGTCGACCAGCAGCTCTCGAGCAAGGGCGCGATCGTCGTCCGCGCCATCGACTCGCCCGGCGTGCTCTGGGTCTGGATCGGCGCCGTGATGATGATCCTCGGCGGCCTGCTCGCGATCAGCCAGCCGTCGGTCGCGCGCTCACGCGTCAAAGCCGCCGCGCTCGCCCGCGTCGGCAAGGAACTCCAGCAGGTCTGACCCGCCGGACCGGCGCGCCCGCGCGCCACCGGCCGTCAGGATCGACCGCGTGCTCCGCCTCCCCCTGCGCACCCTGCTGCGCCCGGTGCTGCTGGTCGCCGCGCTCGCCTGGGTGCCGTTCGC
>JAVHXX010000518.1 GCA_031119595.1 Patulibacter sp.
CATGATGGGTGAGCGATGACAGACAGCGACGCGAACCAGACTTCCGGCCCAGGGCGCAAGCTCTCCCTGATCGGCATCGGCGCCGGCGACCCGGACTACGTGACCGCCCAGGCCGCGCGCGCGATCGAGGCCTTCGACGTGCTGTTCGTCGTGACCAAGGAAGCCGACAAGAACGACCTCGTGCAGGCGCGCACCACGGTCGTCGAGACCTACCGCAAGACGCCCTTCCGCACCGTCGAGCTCTCGGACCCACCGCGCCCGTGGAAGCACGCGCCGCACTACAACGACGCCGTCGCGCAGTGGCGGCACCAGCGCGCCGAGCAGTGGGAGCAGGCGATCGGCGAGCAACTCGCCGAGGGCGAGCACGGTGCGTTCCTCGTCTGGGGCGACCCGTCGCTCTACGAGAGCACGCTCACCGTGGTGCAGGAGGTGCTGCGGCGAGGCCGGGTGGCCTTCGACTACGAGGTGATCCCGGGCGTCAGCAGCGTGTTCGCGCTCGCCGCGCGCCACCGCATCCCGCTGAACCGTCAGGGCGGCGCCGTACAGATCACGCCCGCGCGCCTGCTGGCGCAAGGGCTGCCGCCGCGCGTGAGCGACATCGTCGTGATGCTCGATCCGGATCTCGCCTTCAGCCGCATCGAGGACGACAACATCCACATCTACTGGGGCGCGTACCTCGGGACCGCCGACGAGATCCTCATCGACGGGCCGCTCCACGACGTCCGCGACGAGATCGTGCGCGTGCGGGCCGAGGCGAAGCTCAAGAAGGGGTGGATGTTCGACACGTACCTGTTGCGGCGGACCGTCACCGAGCGGCGCCGGTCGGAGGTCGAACGCCGCCAGCAGCAGGTCGAGCGCCAGGCGCACGAGATCGAGCGCCGCAGCGGGATCGACCGGCGGGAGAGCCACCTCACCGTGCCGGACCTGCCGCCGATGCCGGGGCCGACCGAGGCGTAGCCCGCGGGCCTGCCTGGGCGCGGATCGGCCGAGCCAGCGGCTCAGCGCGGCTGGGTCGCGAGCGCCACGCGATGCGAGACCATCGCCTGCCCGCCGAGCACCACCTGCACCGGTGACGAACTGCTTCGCGCGCTTGGCCTTCGCGATGAGGGTGCGGGCGCCGGCGGTGACCGGCATCTTGAGCGTCACCCGGGTGCCCGAGGGGATCGTGAAGAGCGCGGTCGCCACCGACACGCTCGTGCGTGCGTCGGCGATCGACACCTTCCGCGGGACCACGACCGACACCGAGCCGACGCACGTCGGACCGCTCGCGCACGTGACCGGGAGGCGGATCGCCGGCTTCCGGACGTGCGCGGTGCTGACCGTCGGGGTGCCGGACTCGCCGCCGGTCCCGACGAGGAGTGAGGCGAGTCGCAGCGGGGCCGTCGAGGGAACCGCGGTGGTCGCACCCGGGCCCGGGGCGTACTCGCCGCCGGGGACCGTGACGGTGGCCGGTGTGGCCGCGGTGGTGAAGGTCGCGTCGGCGGTGCGGGTGGTTCCGGTGCCGTTGGCCGCGACGAGCCGGTAGTGGTACGTCGTGGCAGGGAGGAGCCCGGAGAGCGCGGCCCCGACCGGCTGTTCCTGGTCGCCGGTGAGATGGAGCTCGGGCGTGGTGCGGCCGTACGCGGTGGTCGTGCCCCACTCGAACCAGACGATCGCCGTCGGCTCGACCGGCGTGACGGCGCCGTGGAGCAAGGCGGCGGCGTCCGTGAGGTCGGTCGCGTCGGTGGTCGTGGCGACCGGAGCGGTGAGCGGCGTCGCCTGTGCGGCGGAGGTGGTCGCGAGGACCGCGGCCACGGCACCGACGAGGATCCAGGTCACGATCGCCGCCAGGCCTCCGGCCGCGGTCTGCTTCCGGGACGAGCCGTGGCGAACCATGACCGCAGTATCGGCATGCGCGCCACGTGTCGCGAGTCCGGACAGGGCCGGCCCGCCCACCACACGGCGGAGCAGCCGCGGAGTGTCGATTCGGCGGGCGCCGAAGCATCGGCGTTCTACCGTGCGGAGACGGCTCGACTGCGATGTCCGTTCGCCGCCAGCGCGACCGCCTGCGGCACATCAGACTGCCCTCACCCATGCCTGCTCCGTTCACGACCTCTGCCGATCCGGTTCCGCCCGTCCGCGGGTCGTCGCCGGCCCCCGCGCCCGACACGTCGGCGGCCGCGGACGCCACGGCGCGCGTCGGCGCGGCGGTCGCCTTCACCGTCCTCATCTGGGCGTCGGCGTTCGTCGTGATCCGGCATGTCGGGCCGCACGTCGGCCCGGGCACGCTCGCCGCCGGGCGCCTGCTGATCGGCACCGTCGCGCTGTGGCTGCTGCAGTCGCGGCGATCCTGGGTCGCACCCACGCGCTGCGAGTGGGCGCTGCTCGTGTCGTACGGGGTCGGATGGTTCGGCGTCTACAACGTCGCCCTGAACGCCGGCGAGCGCCATCTCGACGCGGGCACCTCGGCGATGCTCGTGAACGTCGGTCCGATCCTCATCGCGCTCCTCGCTGCGGCCTTCCTCGGGGAGCGGCTCACCCGCTGGCTCGGGCTGGGCGCGGCGGTCGCCTTCGCCGGGGCGGTCGTGATCGGCCTCGCGACGCGGACGGGCGCGTCGGCGGATCTCGCGGGCGTGGCCCTCTGCCTCGTCGCGGCGATCACGTACGCGATCGGGGTGATCTGCCAGAAGCAGGTCCTCGCGCACATCCCGGCGACCCAGGCGACGGCGATCGGGTGCACGATCGGGGCGATCGCCTGCCTGCCGTTCGTCCCCGGGCTCGCCTCCGATCTCGGGGACGCGCCGACGGGCGCGGTGCTCGGGGTCGTCTACCTCGGCCTCTTCCCGACGGCGCTCGCCTTCAGCACCTGGGCCTACGCGCTCGGTCGCATGGACGCCGGCCGCCTCGGCGTGTCGACCTACCTCGTGCCGCCGCTCGCCGCGCTCGGCGGCTGGCTCCTCCTCGGCGAGGCGCCGCCGGCGCTCGCGCTGGCCGGCGGCGTGCTGTGTCTCGTGGGCGTGGCGATCTCTCGCCGCACCGACCGGCCGCGCCCCGCGCGCCGCGCCTAGGCCGGCACGCCGGCGATGGCCCGGCCACGCTCCGTGACGAGCAAGGGGCCGCGCCGGTCATGCTCGATCCGGGCAGCGCCGGCGTCGGCCGCGGCGTCGCCGAACCACCGCCCGACGAGGTGCAACGACAGGTCGATGCCGGAGGTGACGCCGCCCGAGGAGAGGAGGTCGCCGTCGTCGACGACGCGCGGGTCGTCGAGCACGGTGGCGCCGAGCTCGCGCAGCGCCGCGCGACCCTCGTGATGGGTGACGACGGGCCGGTCCTCGGTGAGGAGCCCGGCGGCCTGGAGGAAGAACGTGC
>JAVHXX010000519.1:0-1551 GCA_031119595.1 Patulibacter sp.
GAGCTGGCTCGCGGTGCCGATCGCGGCCCGGAGTCACCGGGCCGGCCAGCTGCTCGCGCCGGTCGGTGGCGTCCTTGCAGTCGGCGCCGCCGCGGCACTTACCCTGCTGGTCGTGCGACCGCTGCTGTCGATCGCGCTCGGAGATCCGGCTCCGGCCGCCGGACTCCTCCTCACCCTCACGGCCGCGATGACCGTCGCGGCCGCGTTGGCCACGGCGCTCGCGATGGCCGTCGCCCGGCGTGCCAACGCGCCCTGGGCCGCGTGCCTCGCCGCGACCGTCGGCCTCGGGATCGTGATCGCCACGCTCCGCCCCGACGGCCCCGAGCTCGCCGCCTTCGTGCTCACCGCCCAGGCCGCCGCCCTCGCCGGCACCACGTGGTCGCTGCTGCGCACGGCCGAGTCCCGTCCCGCGCCCGTCCAGCGAACACCCCTGCTCGCGCGCCGGTGACGCGCGCCGCCGACGAGTCCGCGCCGCGCGGCCCCGCCTCGCCGCGCCTGTCCCTGCTCCTCCTCGCCGCCGCCTGCCTGTTCGGGCTGGCGTTCGCCCAGCATCCGGGCCAGCTCGTCTTCGACACGAAGCTCGACCTCGTCGAGGACCCCGCGGCCTTCCTCGGCCGTGCGCTGCACCTGTGGGACGCCAGCGGTGGGTTCGGTCAGGTCCAGAACCAGGCCATCGGCTACGTGTTCCCGATGGGCCCGTTCTTCGCGGCAGGCCACGCGCTCGGCCTCCCGATGTGGATCGTGCAGAGGCTCTGGACCGGGCTGCTGCTCACGCTCGCGATGTGGGGGATGGCACGGCTCGCCGCCGCCCTCGGCGTGGGCCGCGAGCCCGGCTGGCTCGTGGCCGGGATGGCGTACGCGCTCTCGCCGTTCTTCGTCGGGCTCATCGGCTTCACGAGCGCCGCGGTCCTGCCCGCCGCCATGATGCCGTGGGCGATGCTGCCGCTCATTGCGGGGTCACAGCGCGGCTCGCCGCGACGCGCGGCAGCGCTCTCCGGCCTCGCGATCGTCTGCATGGGCGGCGTCAACGCGACCTCGGCGCTGTGCGTGCTCGTGCCGCCCGGGCTCTACCTCCTCACGCGCGCCCGCGGTCCGCGGAAGCGCGGCCTCATGACGTGGTGGCCGATCGCGGTCTTCCTCGCCTGCTTCTGGTGGCTCGCCGCGCTCGTCTTCCAGGGCAAGTACGGGCTCAACGTCACCACGTTCACCGAGACGCCGGCCGTCACCGAGTCGACGACCGCCGCCGCGAACGTGCTCCGCGGCACCGGCAACTGGCTCGGGTACCTGAACCTCGGCGCGCCGTGGGTGCCTGCCAGCTGGACGCTCGGCACCGCCACCGGGGCGATCCTCGCGACCTGCGCGGTGGCGAGCGCGGGCCTCGTCGGGCTGATGGTCGGGCGGTTCCGGGAGCGGCGGTTCGTCGCGGCGACGTTCGTCTTCGGGGTGTTCGCGGTCGGCGCGGGCTACACGGGCGTGCTCGGCGGCGCCTTCAGCGACATCGTCCTGCAGCTGCTCGCCGGTGCCCTGGCGCCGTTCCGCAACATCTACAAG
>JAVHXX010000519.1:1561-3345 GCA_031119595.1 Patulibacter sp.
CCGGTCGTCGCGGCCGGCACGGCGCTCGGGCTGGCAGCGCTCCTCGCGCGCGTGAGCGAACGCCTCGAGGCCCGGCGCGCCGAGGCGACGAACGCCGGCGCGGCCTCGAGCGAGTCGGCGGCCGGCATCGTCCGCAGCGGCCGCACGGACCGCTCCCACCGCGCGGGCCGCCGCCTCGAGCAACGCCTCGCCCGCCGCCCGCGGCTCGTCGGCGTCATCGCGACCGCGGGGCTGCTCGTCGCCATCGCCCTCGGGGCCCTGCCGCTGCTCCGGGGCGAGGGGACGACCGCGGGCGGCTTCAAGACGATCCCGACCTACTGGCGCCAGGCCGCAGCGTGGCTCGGGCAGCACGCGCCGCGCGACACGTCCCTGCTCGTGCCCGCATCGGCCTTCGGCGAATACACGTGGGGTCGCCCGCTCGACGAGCCGATGCAGGCGCTCCAGCAGGGCCCGTGGGTCGCGCGAACGCTCCAGCCGCTCGGCGGCGTCGGCAACACCCGCGTCCTCGACGACCTCGAGAAGCGCATCGTCACCCGCCGGTCGTCGCCGGGTCTGCGCGACGCCCTCCGCCGCGCGGGGGTGCGGTACGTCGTCGCCCGCAACGACCTCGACTGGCGCCACACCGCCGCGCCCCGGCCGATCCTCGTGCGCGAGGCGCTCGTCTCCGCTGGGTTGCAGCGCGTCGCGCGGTTCGGGCCGGCGGTCCCCGAGCAGGCCGCGACCCCCACGTCGCTTCCGGACCTCGGCATCGGCAGGCAGGAAGGCAAGCTCCGCGCGATCGAGATCTACGCCGTCGACCCGACCGTCGAGCCCGTGAGCACGTACTCCGTCGCCGACGCGACCGTCGTCAGCGGTGGCCCCGAGTCGATCACGCAGATGGCCGACGCCGGCTCGCTCGGCGATCGCGCCGCCGTGCTCGCCGCCGACCTGAGGGGCCGGCCCGGCACCGGGTCGAGCTGGGTCGTGAGCGACGCGCTCCGCCGCACCCGCACGGACTACGGACTCGTCCACGACAACTCCTCGTACACCCTCGCGGAGGGCGAGAACGCTGCGGGTCAGACCTCGACCCCGCAGCTGATCGAGCCGCAGCTCGTGGGGCACGAGGCGGTCGCGCTGCCGCCGAGCCTGGGCGGAGCGGTGACGGCCTCGTCGTACGGGTCCTGGCTGCTGCAGCTGCCCGAGCTCCAGCCGTCGAACGCCTTCGACCGCAATGCCCAGTCGGTGTGGGTCGCCGGCAACGAGAAGACCTCCCAGGGCGAGTGGGTCCAGGCGACGCTCCCCGCGCCGCACCCGGTTGCCGGGATGAGCGTGCGCCTGCTGCACGAGGGCACCTTCCGCCCGCGGATCGTGCGCTTGAAGATCACCACCGACGGCGGTTCGCGCATCACGAACATGGCGAACACGGAGGCCCTCCAGAAGGTCAACGTGGCTCCCGGCCCGACGCGCTTCGTGCGGATCACGCTCGACGGCGTGGTGGGGGAGAAGCGCGGCGCCGTCGGTGCGGGTCTGCGCGACGTGTACCTCCCCGGAAACGTCGGCCTGCGGCGGTTCGTGCAGCCGCCCGAGGAGTCGTCGCTGCTCACCTGGGCGACCAAGGGCGCCGCCAACCCCACCTTCCTCTTCACCCGTCTCACCGCGGACCCGTTCGATCTGCTCCGCCGCGACGAGGAGCGCCAGATGCGGCGCCAGTTCACGCTCCCGGTCGCGGGGCGGCTGGCGGTCTCGGCTCGCGTGGCGCCGTCGCCGGGCGCGAACCTGAACGCCCTCCTCACGCGCACCCGCGG
>JAVHXX010000520.1 GCA_031119595.1 Patulibacter sp.
GGTGCGCAGCAGCGGAGTGAGGGCCCGGAGCAGCGCGACGCGGGACACCTCGTCGCCGTGTTGGACTCGACCGGCGTCGTGTTGGACGTCCACCTGCCGCCGGAGATCCCGTTCCGTCCGCAGCGCGAGGAGTTCGTCGGACGCGCGTGGTGGAACGCCCCGATCTCGCACGGCGGGCCGGGTTGGGAGACGACGTGGCGCGAACGCCTCGACAAGGCCAGGCACCGCGACGGACCCCAGCTCTTCCACGGCATGCGCAAGACGCTCGGCGATGCCACTTTCCAGGTCCGCGGCCACGTCGCGGCCGTCCGCCAGGAGGGCGCGGTCGTCGGCTACGTGGTGTCCGCGCGGAACATCGGCCCGGAACTCGACCGCGAACTCCACGCTCGCGACCGCGACCGACAACTCGACGACGCCCTCTCGATCGCCGGCTACGGACGGTTCACGTGGCACGTCGCATCGGACCGGCTGACCCCGGACTCCGACATCGCCCAGGTGTTGCGCCTCGAACCGGGCACGATCCAGGGGAGCGGCGCCTTCCGCACGCTCCTCGAGCGCGTCCATCCCAGCGATCGGTCACGCGTCGATCACGCGGTCCGGGAGGCGACACGACCCGGAGGCGCGCCCCTGAACGTGCGCTTCTGGTTCCTGCCACCGGGTCGAGAGCCGGGCGCGGAGATCCGGATCTCGGCGATCGCGCACTGCCACGACGAGCCATGGAACCCTGACGCCGGTGACCGGCGACGGCTCGTCGGCGTCATCGCCGACATCACCGACGCCCACCGCGAGGAGCAGGCCCGTATCCGCCAGCAGAAAGTCCAGGCGCTCGGCACACTCGCCGGCGGCGTCGCCCACGACTTCAACAACGTCATCAGCGCGATCCTGAGCTACGCCACGCTCGCCGAGCGCCAACTCGCGTCCGGCGACTCGGCGCTCGACAGCATCAGCGAGATCTCGCGCGGGGCGCAGCGTGCCGGCGACCTCAGCCGTCGGCTGCTCGCCTTCAGCCGCGCGGAGACCCGACGCACCGAGTGGTTCGATCTGGCCGACGTGGTGCGGGAAGGTGTGGCGCTCGTCCGACCCATGCTCGCCCACCATGCCCAACTCGAGCTCGAGATCGCCTCCGATCTCCCGCCGGCGCTCGGCGACCCGTCCCAGCTCCATCAGGTCGTCGTCAACCTCCTCACGAATGCCGTGCACGCACTGTCGGAGTCGGGCGGCGGAACGGTCCAGGTCCTGCTCGACCACGAGATCACCCATGCCGAGCCAGGCGACGCCGACCTCGGAGCCCTGCGCCTGCGCGTCGTCGACGACGGCCCCGGCATCCCCACGGAGATCGCCCCACGCATCTTCGACCCCTTCTTCACCACCAAATCCGCCGAACGCGGCACCGGCCTGGGTCTCGCCGCGGTCCGTGGCATCGTCGACGCACACGACGGGACGGTCGCCGTGTCGAGCCGACCCAGCTTCACCACGACCTTCACCGTTCGGCTTCCGATCCGCGCCGTCCCGCAGGCCTGAGCGAGCCTCCGCCTACCCCTCGAGCTTCACGGCGTGCAGCGCGGAGAGCGGGCCGCCGTCGAACTGCATGAGGCGCTGCGCGCGGGCGTCGCCGAGGTCCACCGGCGCGAACCCGAGGGAATCGATGAATCCGGCGGTGGTGGCCTTGGCGCCGCCATCATCGCCCGCGAGGAAGACGATCAGACGGCCGCCGTCGCGAACCGGGTCGAGCTTCGTGACGCGTGCGTAGAGCGTGTTGAACGCCTTCACCACATGCGCACCGGGCAGGAGCGCCGCGAGGCGCTCAGGACTGTCCTCGCCGTCCATGTGATTCGTCGTGTCGACGACGACCCGGCCGTCCCAATCGACCTCGGCCACGGCCTCAGGCACCTGCTCCCAGCGCACCGCGAGGATCACGAGGTCGGCCCGGGCAGCCTCGGCGACCGTGCCCGCGGAGGCGTTCGGGCCGAGCTCCTCGACGAGGCCCGCGAGCGACTCCGGCCCGCGGCTGTTGCTGAGGATCACGCGGTGCCCCGCCCTGACGGCGTGGGCCGCGATCGCCTGCGCGACGCTGCCGGCGCCGATCGTGCCGACGGTAAGGGTGGTGGTGGTGGGCATTGCCGAATCCTTCGCTTGGGTGCCGTTCTAGACCGTTCGGTCCAGAACGCTAGCACGTTGCGTACCGCTCGGTCCAGAACGCGCTAGAATGGGCTGCATGGCCAGGCCACGCGAGTTCGACGAGGAGCAGGTGCTCACTGCAGCGCGCGACGCCTTCTGGTCGAAGGGCTTCGCGGGCACGTCGGTCAGCGACCTCACCGAGGCGACCGGTCTTGGCAAGGGCAGCCTCTACGGCGCCTTCGGCGACAAGGAGCAGCTCTTCACGCGGGTCTTCGGCGACTACTGCACCCGGGCGTGTGCGGTCGCCGACGACCAGCTCGCCGGCCCCGACGACACGGCCTTCGCGCGCCTCGGCGCCTACCTCCGCGACATGGCTCGGCAGTCGGCCGTCGCCCTCGACGAGGCCGGCAACCCGCGCACGCTGCACTCGCGCGACGGCTGCTTCCTGGCGAAGACCACCGCCGAGCTCGCCGGCCGCGACGAGGCCATCGCCGGCCGCGCGCTCGAGACCTTCCGGGGGCTACGCGAACGCCTCACCGGCATCGTCGCGGCAGCGCAGCGCGCCGGTGACTTCGACGCGAGCATCGATGCCGAGGCCTACGCCGGCATGCTGCTCGCCACGCTCCGCGGCTTCGAATCGCTCGGCAAGGCCGGGATGACCGCGGCCGAGCTCGGCGCCATGGGCGACGTGGCCGCCTCGATGCTCCCTGGCGCCCACTGAACGGGCCGCGCCGAGCGCCCGATCCCAACCCCAGAACGCACTCGGGGCTCCCGCAGGAGCCCCGAGCCGAGATCGGTGAGGGCCCGTCGGTAGACGGGCCCTCACCGTGATGTCTGGGTGAGCGGCTCCTACTGGAGGAGCTTGAGGACGCCCTGGCCGCTCTGGTTGGCCTGGGCGAGCATCGAGGTACCGGCCTGCGCGAGGACCTGGTTCTTCGTGAGCTTCACCATCTCCGACGCCATGTCGACGTCGCGGATGCGGCTCTCGGCGGTCACGAGGTTCTCGTGGTACGCGGTGGTCGCCTGGGCGGCGAACTGGAGACGGTTCTGCGTGGCGCCGAAGACGGCGCGCTGGTCGGAAACGGCGTTGATCGCGGCGTCGATCTCGGAGAGGTCGGAACCGGAGGAGCCGAGCGACGCGAAAAGCGTGCCGATCGTCGACGCGAGGCTGATCGACGTGACCGTGATGGTCTCGCCGTCGTTCGCGCCGACCTGGAAGG
>JAVHXX010000521.1 GCA_031119595.1 Patulibacter sp.
GTCCTGCTCCCCGGCAGCGACGACTGGTCGCCGATCGAGGCGTTCCGCCGCGAGCTCGCGCCCGAGGCATCGCCGGTGGTGCCGGTCACTTGCGGCAGCTCCGACGATCCTGGGATCGGTGGACCGCCGGCGTATCCGTGCGACGGCACGACCACACCCACACCGGACGGCTCCGGGGACCCGCCGGAGCCGCCGGTCGTCGCGCAGCGGCCGTCCGTCGCGGCACCCGCGCTGGTCCCCGGCAGCGGTGGTGCCGCGGGTGAGCCCGCGACCGCGGTCTTCGCGACCACCCCGACGCTCGTCCGTGCGCCGCACCTGCAGCAGGTCGCCGTGACCCGGACCCGCGTGAGCGCGTTCGTGGACCTCCCGGCCACGCTGACGGTCGTGATCGAGCGCCAGCACGGCCGCGCGTACAAGCGCGTATCGCTGCACCGTCTGGCCGTGAAGCGCGGCGGGACCGTCCGGATCCCGCTGCCACGGCTCGGTCGCTCGCGCTACCGCGTGACCGTGACCGCGGCCGGCGTCATCGGGACGGCCAGCGCGGCGGTCCGCCGCATCCTCGACCTTCGACCCGGGCAGGCCCACCGATGATCCGCCGCACGCTTCTCCTCGCCGCTGCGCTCGGCGCGCTCCTGCCGGTGGCGTCCGCCGGGGCGATGGTGATCCCGGTGCGCATCGAGGGCAAGACCGCCACGCTCTTCGAGGGCCCCGTGGACACCGGCCCCGGCTACATCCAGGCTGCGAGCGACCCGCAGCGCCGCGTCTGCGACGGGACGAACAACGGCCAGAATCCCACCGGCAGCGCCACGGCGACGAAGGCCGCGACTGACGCGATGCGGATCGTCGGGTCGGACTTCGACGGCACCTGGTACCCCGGGTTCGACGACTACTTCATCGAACGCTTCGGGCCGGACCGCCAGGACGAAGGGCCCTACGACTACTGGGGCGTGCTCGTGAACGAGATCTTCACGCCCGTCGGCGGCTGTCAGCAGCAGGTCACGGACGGCCAGCGGGTGCTGTGGGCCTACGACGCCTTCCACAAACGCGGGTTCCTCACGCTGCGGGTTGCCGGAGACGCTGCGGTCTCGCCGGCGACGACCACCACGGTCCCGGTTGGATCCCCGCTCGTCGTGTCCGTGGGACGGACCTTCGGAACCGAGGACGAGCCGGTCGGTCCGGCCGCCGGTGTCGATGTCGGCGAGGTCGACACGGACAGCAGCGGCGTCGAGACGATCCGGGCCGCGGGTCGTGTTCCGACGGCGGCCGACGGCACCGCGCAGGTGGTCTTCACCACCCCCGGATGGCATCGCATCAAGGCGACCGGCGAGCCCACCGGATCGATCCGCTCGAACCGTCTCGACGTGTGTGTCTCGAGTGCCGCCCAGCCCAGCTGTGGCGCTCCGCCCGCCGACACACTCGTGCGCACGGCGCCGCCACTGGCCGCCATCCCGGACGGCCCGGGACACACCGCCCCGGCGGCAACGCCCGTCCCCACTCCGGGCGGCGGCGTCGTCGCACCCGTGGGCGCGCCGGTGATCGAGTTCCCCACGTTCACGCACGCCGGCGACCGTGCCGGGCTCGTGGCCCTCAGCTGGCGGATCCTGCAGCCCGGCGTGGGCGTGACGTCGTGGAAGTTCGCGTACCGCCAGACCGGCGCGAAGCGCGGCGCCTTCCGGGCCGCGAAGACCGGCACGACGGGAACGACCGCGCAGCTGCGACTTCCCGCCGGCCGCGCGTGGGACGTGCAGGCGACCTTCACCGACACGCTCGGCCGCAGCGTCACGGAGCTCGTGGGCGACGTCCTCGTGCCGATCGACGACGGGGCGTCGTCGGTGCGGTACGCCGGGACCTGGACGCGCCGAGCCGACCAGCGTGCCTGGAAGGGACACGACCACCGTGGGGCTGCCGGTGCGACGGCCACGACCACGCTCGCTGCCGGCCGCCCGGTCGTGCTCGTCCGCAGCGTCGGGAAGACCGCCGACGTCGAGATCCGCGCGAGGGGAGCCAAGACGGAGGTCCTGCGGGTGAGCCGCGCGTCGGACGGCCGGCCCGTGGAGGCGGCTGGCAGCCGACGCGCTCGATCGGGCTCGGTGCGTGTCCGCGTGGTCCGTGGGGCAGCGGACGTGGACGGGTTCGGTGTCCGTCCGTAGGACCGCCGCCATCGGCCTGGCGGTCACCGCTGCGGCGGCCTGGTTCGTGGCGGTGCCGGCCAGCACCGCGGCACCGCCCACCGCGGCCGATGCCGCACGGCTCGGCCTCGCCGACCGGTGGCTCGAGCAACAGCAGACGGCCGACGGCAGCCTCGCCGTCCCGGCGTCGAGCGCGACCCGACCGATCGACGCCAACGCGTGGGGTGCGCTCGGACTCGCCGTCGGCGGCGACAACGCCCAGGACCTGCGCATCCCGAGCGGGGCGACACTCGCGAGCAACCTGCAGCGGCAGGCTCCCGGCGTATCCGACACCGTGGGTCTCGCGGAGCTCACGCTCGTGGCCGTCGCGATCGGGTCGGATCCGCACGCGTTCGGAGGGGTGGACCTGCCGCGGGCGATCCTCGCGAGCGGTCGTGTCAGCGGTGCCTTCGGGGTGTCCGCGCAGGCCACCGACGACGACGTCACCGCCACCGTGTTCGCCGCGCTGGCCCTGAGCACGATCCGCGAGCCGGCCACGGTCGACGGGACGCAGCGCGCCGCCGACTGGCTGCTCGCCCACCAGGCGCCCGACGGCTCCTGGCCGGGCAGTGACGCGGCCGACCCGACCCAGCCGCCCGGCACCACCGAGGTCACCGCGGAGGCGATCGAGGCGCTGAACGCCGCCGGCCGCCGCAACACGGCGGCCCAGAGCAAGGCGCTCGCGTGGCTCCAGCTCCGCCAGAACGCCGACGGCGGCTTCGCTCCCAGCACGGTCGGGCAGCCGTCGGATGCCCGCGCGACCGCGAGCGTCGCGCTCGCGCTCGTCTCCGCCGGGATCGATCCGGTCGACCTCGTCGCGCCGACCGGTGCGAGCCCGATGACCTTCCTCTCCGACGCGCAGGATGGGCCCAGGGGCGGAGCCGTCGCCCAGCGACCCGGGGTCCCCGGGACCGATCAGATCCGCACGACCGCCTACGCCGCCCTCGCGTTCGCGCGCACGCCGCTGCCGTTCGGACCGATCGCGCGTGGCGCCGGGACGGGCACCGTGGTGACGCAGCCTCCGCCGACGACCGTCCCCACCAGCCCGGTGCGCCCGCCCACGCAGACGCCGGCGCCGGTCGGGTCGCCGCAGCCGACGGCGGCGCCCGACCCGGCCGCTCCGCCCGCTGCCGTCAGCCCGGCGGCCGCGCCGCAGCTCCAGCC
>JAVHXX010000522.1:0-1868 GCA_031119595.1 Patulibacter sp.
GGCCTGCTCGCGCTCGGCCGGGCGCATCCCGGACCCGTCGTGGTCGCCATCGCCGTGCTGTGCGTGCCGGCGATCGCTCTGACGAACGGCCCGCCGCTCAGCGCCCTCTCGCTGGCCTTCGCCGTGGTCGGCGCCGTGGTCCGCGGCGCACGCGTGTGGGCCTGGTGGACGCTGGCCGCCTTCGCGTTCGCAGCGCCGCTCGCCGCGTTCCTGCTGACGTCACGACCGACCTCCATCATCCGTCCGCTGATCCTCGCGCTCGTGCTGGTCCTCTTGCTGGGCGTGGGGGAGGCCCTGCGCAACCGCCGCGAGCGTTTCCGCGAGGTGTCCCGCACCCTCGCCGCACGCCGCGAGGCAGCGGCCGAGGCGGAGCGGCTGCGCATCGCCCGCGAGCTGCACGACGTGCTCGCGCACTCGCTCTCGCAGATCAGCGTGCAGGCGGGCGTCGGCCTCCACCTGTTCGAGACCCGGCCCGAGAAGGCGCGCGAGAGCCTGGAGGCGATCAAGACGACCAGCGGTCAAGCGCTCGAGGAGGTGCGGGGCGTGCTCGGCTTCCTCCGCTCGGACGGCTACGCCGACCGGTCTCCCGAACCCGACGTCTCGCGGATCCCCGTGCTCGTCGAGACCTATCGCCGCGCGGGACTCGAGGTCACCTACGACAACGCGCTGCCGCACGGCGCCTCCGCCGCCACGGGCCACGCGCTCTACCGCATCGTGCAGGAGTCGCTGACCAACGCCGGGCGCCACGCTCAGGCGCAGCACGTCGACATCCGCATCGCGGAGGTCGACGGCTGGTACGTCCTCACCATCGCCGACGACGGGCGCGGGCGGCCCGATAACGCCGTGACCGAGGGCAAGGGGATGCTCGGGATGCGCGAGCGCGCCGAGCTGCTCGGAGGGCGGTTCGGCACGAGCCCGACCGACGGCGGCGGCCTGACCGTCGAGGCGCGTCTCCCGGCGCGACCGGCGGAGGCCGCATGATCCGGGTCGTGCTGGCCGACGACCAGCACCTGGTGCGAGCCGGCTTCCGTGCTCTGCTCGAGGCGGAGGACGGCCTGGAGGTCGTCGGGGAGGCCGCGACGGGGCGAGAGGCGGTCGACGTCATCCGGCGCACCGCGCCCGATGTGGTGCTGATGGACATCCGGATGCCGGACGGCGACGGTCTGTGGGCGACCGGTGAGATCGTGCGGGACCCCGCCCTCGCGGGCACCCGGATCGTGATCGTGACGACCTTCGAGCTGGACGAGTACGTCGCTCAGGCGATCGTCGCGGGCGCGAGCGGCTTCCTGGTGAAGGACACCGAGCCCGTCGAGCTGCTGCGCACCATCCGTGTCGTCGCCGAGGGGGACGCCCTGCTGTCGCCGGGCGCGACACGGCGTCTCCTCTCCCGGGTCGCGGGCGGTCTGGGGCCGGCGCCGGACCTCGAGCGCCTCGCGGTGCTGACCGAGCGCGAGCGGGAGGTGCTCGCCCTGGTCGGTCACGGCCTGACCAACGCGGAGATCGCCGAGCGGCTGTACCTGAGCCCTCTGACCGCGAAGACCCACGTGTCGCGCATCATCACGAAGCTCGGCGCGCGCGACCGCGTGCACCTCGTCGTGCTCGCCTACGAGACCGGTCTGGTGCGGCCGGGTCAGGTGTGACGCTGAGCCTCGGGCCGACGCTGCTCCCGGGGGAGTAGGCCAGGTCACTCCCCAGGGCGGATTCGCGGAATCGGTGCGACGCGGAGGCTGGAGTCACCGTCCGCGAGAGCCGTGGGCGGCATCGACCGATTGGACCCACCATGTTCAGCTCCGCCGTCGCGACCGCACTGGCCGCCGCTCCCTGCACCGTCTGGGCCGGTCCCGGCTTCGGGTTCGGCTGGTTGTTCC
>JAVHXX010000522.1:1878-3299 GCA_031119595.1 Patulibacter sp.
CCTCATCCCCCTCTTCTGGATCGCCGTCTTCGTGCTCATCTTCAGCCTGGCCGGTCGCCGCTGGCGTCGTGCTGCGGCCGCTCGGGGCGGTTTCGGCGGCCCCGGGTGGGCCCACTCCGCGACCCGCTCCGCGGAGCAGACGCTCGCCCAGCGCTACGCGAACGGCGACATCGACGAGGTCGAGTACCGCGCGCGGCTCGAAGTGCTGCGGGCGAACCGCTCCGACGGCGTCTGACCGGCGCCGGAAGCCCCCTCGCGCGGCCCGGGATAGGATCGTCCGGGCCGCGCAGGCGGCCGAGGAAGGACCGTGATGACACCGCTCGCTCTGATCATCGGCGCCGTGCTGCTGGTGGCGGCGCTCGCGCTCCTGACCCTCTGGCTGTTCGAGAACCGCCGCTACCGCCGCCTCCGCGACTCCCGCGAGGAGTCGGAGTGGGACCGCATCGACCGTGAACTCGAGCTCGCCGAGCAGGCGGGGCGGTTCCGCATCGCGGGCGAGCTGGGCGACGTGGCCGTGCAGACCGTGACCCGGCTGGTGGCGCAGGCGGAGGGCATCCGCTACGCCGCCTCCACCGATCCGGCCGCCGCCGCCCGGTCCACTCCCGCGCTCGAGACCGCCGCCCGGGATGCGCTCGGTGACCTGCGCCGCCTCCAGAACGTCGTGCGGGAGGGGCAGGACGCCGCTCAGCCGCAGCCGCGCCTCCACTCCGCCCGCGACCTGTTCCGGATCATGCGCGACGCCGGCATCGAGGTGACGTTCACCGAGACCGGCGAGTCGTTCGCCCTCCGCCAGGGCGCCGAGCTGGCCGTCTTCCGCATCCTGCAGACGAGCCTGGAGAACGCGCTGAAGCACGGCGGCCCCGGCACGCGGGTCTCCGTCTCGTTCGTCTGGAGCCAGGACGGCCTGCAGGTGAGCGTCGAGGACGACGGCATCCGCGCCGCCGCCCGCCGCCAGGGCCTCGACCGCGAGGGAGTGGATGCGGCGACCGCGTACTCCATCGAGGAGGACCTGCGAGCGGTCACCGCGTACTACGAGGGCGCGGGTCTGAACGAGCTGCGCGATCGCGCCGCGCTCTTCGGCGGGGTGCTGAACGCGAAGACCGTCCCCGGCGTCGGCTTCACCCTGGCGGTCGTGTTCCCCGCCCTGCGCCACCACAACGGCGTGCACGGCGTGGAGCTGCGCCGCTAGGAGGCCACGCTTCCGAACGCCGCTGGCGGGAGCCGACGGAGGTCAGTCCTCCAGGTGGTCGCGGCCCGGCAGCCAACTGAGCCCGGGGACGCCCCAGCTGTTCTTGCGCTGCGTCTTCGCCGCGGTCTTGGCGTACGGGTGCGCGAGGCGGTCGACGTAGAGGACGCCGTCGAGGTGGTCGAACTCGTGCTGGAAGATGCGCGCCAGCCAGCCGTCCGCCTCGATTTCGAAC
>JAVHXX010000523.1:0-530 GCA_031119595.1 Patulibacter sp.
GCCGTTGCTCGCGTGCGGCGGTGGTATTCCGCGCGCCCGGCCGTTGCTCGCGTGCGGCAGGGGCGTTCCGTCCGCGCTGGTGGGTGCGGCGGCCGGTCTTCCGTCAGCGCCGGTGGCGTCCCGCGTGCACGCGGAGGCGTGGGTGGCATTGGGTTGAGCGTCCACCTGGTCCGACGGCTGCCGAGGCTCCGCTTTGACTGGCCGCTCGTGGGTGGCCTGGCACGGGGCGGTTGGCACCGGTGGAACCGAAAGCGGTTGTAATCGGGGGCGAAATGCGCTGTTTTTGCAACCGAAAGCGGTTGCACATCGCGAAGGGTCGTCGTGGGACATGGTCGTCCCGGCGGTGTCCGTGTGAAGCCGCTCACGCGGAACGGGCGTTCCGTCCCTAAACGGGCACGCCTCATTTGAATAGACCGTAAACACGGTGATTTTCGGGCGCGGCGATTGCTACGGTCCGGCACGATGGCACCCCCTCGTGGCCAGTCGGGTCCGGTCGCGCACACGCGGTCGGGTCGCGACCTCGCGTCTCC
>JAVHXX010000523.1:540-3294 GCA_031119595.1 Patulibacter sp.
GTCGCGGGCCCCGCGTCTTCGTTGCGCTTCCGGCTCGTCGCCGGCCTCGCGTGGATCGCGATGGCCTTGGTGCTGTCGCTGCCGCAGGGTGCGCGCGCAGCCCAGGCGGCCCCGGAGGCCCCGGCGGCTTCAGCCCGCGCAGCCCAGGCGGCCCCGGTCGCCGCCGCACCGGACTTCGTCGGGCTCAACGTGCAGACGCTCACGAAGTTCACGCCCAGCGCGGCATGGGGACCCTTCCTGGACCAACTGCCCGCGAGCGGGATGCGCATCGCGCGCATCGAGGCGAACTGGCCGGCGCTCGAGCCGAACGCCCCCGTGCTGGGCCGCCACAAGTACCTGTGGAAGGGCGGCATGGGCGGCGACAACTTCTCCACCGACGCCGTCATCGGCGCGCTCGCGCAGCGCGGGGTGCGGGCGCTGCCGGTGCTCGCGGGCGTCACGAACTGGGCGTCGATCACCGGCGCCAACGCCTCACCCGGCGACGCCGGGTACGCAGCCTTCGTCGCCGCCTTCGCCGCCCGCTACGGCCCCGGCGGCTCCTTCTGGACGGCGAACCCGCACCTGCCCGCGCTGCCGGTCCTGCAGTACGAGATCCAGAACGAGGTCAACGCCGACGGCCCCGGAACCAGCGACTACGCCGCGCTGCTGGCGGCCACCAGCCGCGCGCTGCACGCCGTGCAACCCGCCGCGCACGTGCTCGTGAGCATGGCCTGGCAGGGCTTCGTTCCGTACCTGCAGAGCCTGTGGGCTGCGGGCGCGGCACCGTCGATCGACGGCGTGGCGCTGCACGCCTACGGCCTCACCGCACCCGGAAGCCTCGGGCTCGTGACGACACTGCGCTCGACCCTGACCGCGCTCGGCTCCCCGACCCTCCCGATCACGATCACCGAGATGGGGCAGCCGGCCACGCTCTCCGGCCCGGGCGCGTCGTCGTCGAACGCCGGCATGGTCGGCGACGCGACCCGCGCGGCCCACCAGGAGCTCGTCACCGACGCGATCGCCCGCAGCGACTGCGGCGTCGACCACGTGCTCGAGTACTCGATCACCGGCACCGAGACCTCGGCCGAGCCGCTCAGCGCGGGGTTCATGGGCGTGCTGCGCACCGGCACCGCCGCCCCGACCCTCACGAGCGCCGCGCTCGCCCGAGCCTCGCTGCGGTGGGACGCCCTCGCCGCGACCCCGGCCACCGCCGCGGCCGCGGCCGCGGGCAGCCTCAAGCTCTGCGCCGGCTCGGGCACCGACCGCGCCTCGATGCTCCCGCTCCTGTTCCAGCTCGACCCGCCCGACACCGCCCACGGCTGCCTGAGCGGCACGATCACCTACGACGGCAACCCGATCGAGGCCGCCGTCCTCACGCTCAGCGTGGGCAGCCGCGTGCTGCCGGTCGACAGCGACGCCTACGGCCACGTGAGCCTGTGCCTCCCGCCGACCTTCACGGACACCACCTTCGACCTCGAGGCGACGGTCGGTTCGGTGGCCGTCTCCGAACGGCTGCGTTGCTCGACGAACGGCCTCGCCTGCATGCTGCTCGAGCACGCGCCCATGGGCGGCGCGGACCCGGCGGCGGTCGTGGCGGCGGCCCCGACCTACAGCAACCTCGTCGACCCGGCCACGTACGCCGCCTCGCTCGCAGCAACGCCCGCGAAGACGGCGATCCCGACGTCGACCGCGCCGGTGGCGTGCGGATGGCGGTCGCCGATCAAGCTCGCCGTGCCGATGCCGTACCGCGGCGGGCCGCACTCGACGGTGACGGTGCGGGCGTCGGTGGCGTGCCGGCCGCTCGCCAACGGCGTGAGCGTGCCGTTCACGGTGTCGCTGAAGCCGAAGAAGGCCAAGAAGGCCCGCGCACTGCGCACGGTGATGCTCACGAACTGGCGCGGGCGGATCTTCACCGTGCGGGCGGCATTCAAGGCGGGCGACCAGCTCGTGCTGTCGCGCAAAGCCGACGCAGCCACGGGCTTGCCGACGTTCTCCGGATCGGCGATCGTGGCGAAGCCCATGACGCCCGCCCAGGCCGCCGCGATCTCGCGGCGCGCCGGCCGCTGAGCCCGTTGCGGCGCGTCGGCACTCCTCGTGCCGTCAGCCGCCAACCCCGGAGTACGTAGAGACATCCAGATGCCCGCCGCCGCTCCGTCGCCATCCCTCTCCAGCCGCGCGCGCCGCGCGATGCTCGTCGTGGTCGCTGCGCTCGTGGGGGCGCTCGGCCTCACGGCCCAGCCGGCCGCGGCCTACCCGGTGCCGGGTCCGGAGTTCGTGGGCATCAACACCCAGGGCACGGTGAAGGACACCTCGATCGCACCGGGCAACTGGGGCCGCTACTTCGACCAGCTCAGCGCGGGCCAGATGAACATCGCCCGTGTGCAGATCAGCTGGAAGACCGCCGAGCCGGCCGCGCCGGTCGGGGGCGTCCACACGTACACCTGGAACGCCGGCGGCGCGGGCTCCGCGGACTCGATCGACTACATCATGGGCATGCTCGCCCAGCGCGGGATCCGCGTGGCGCCGCTCTTCGCCACCGTGCCGCCGTGGGTCTCCAAGAACGCGTACCGCATGACGTCGGCCGCGTATCCGAACTTCGCCGCGTTCGTGGCGGCGTTCGCCGCGCGGTACGGGCCGGGCGGGGCGTTCTGGGCCGAGCACCCCGAGTTCGCGCCGAAGCCCACGCTCGAATACGAGATCTGGACCGAGGCGAACTCGACGAACTTCTGGACGGGCCAGCCCAACGCGAACGAGTACGCCCTCGCCCTCCAGCAG
>JAVHXX010000028.1 GCA_031119595.1 Patulibacter sp.
CTCGACCGACTCCGACGGCACCATCGCCGAATGGGACTACGACCTCGACCAGTCGGGCATGTTCCAGTCGAAGACCCTCGACGGCAAGATCTCCTACACCTTCTCGCAGGCCGGCGACTACCTCGTCCGCATGCGGGCCGTCGACAACACCGGCGGCACCGACGACGCCTCCGCGATGGTGCACGTGACCGGCGCGCCGGTGGGCGTGATCACGGCGTCGCCGTCGTCACCGCAGACGGGGGAGACGGTCTCCTTCAGCGCGGCCGGCTCGCACGACTCCGACCCGAGCGGCTCCATCGCCAAGTACGAATGGGACCTCGACGGCAACGGCTCCTGGGACGTGGTCGGACCGACCGCGACCACCGCGAGCCGCGCCTACCCGAACGCCGGCAACGTCGTCGTGAAGCTCCGCGTGACCGACAACGACGGCGCGCAGACGACCACGACGCTGACCCTCGTGGTCCGCAACCCGTCGCTCTCGGGCGGCGGTGGCCAGACCGGGGGTGGCGTCACGCCGACGCCCACGCCGACCCCGAAGCCGGGGACCGGCGGCAACACCGGAACCGGCGGCCTGATCGACAGCAAGACCACGACGACGCTGTTCCCGAACCTCACGGGCGGGGAGAACCAGTCCGGCACCGCGACCATCAAGGACGCGATCGGTGGGACCACGCCGTCGGCGGTCGGTTCGACCCCGAACGGGTTCGTCGCCTCGATCGCGACGGGCGCCAAGCAGCACGGCAGCAAGACCTACAAGAAGGGCATCGCCGTGAACTTCAAGGCGAACACCGCCGGGTCCATCACCGTGAACCTCATGGTCCTGCCGAAGTACGCCAAGACCGTGGGCCTCAAGCTCAAGGGCACGAAGCTCGTGAAGATCGGCGCCGGCAAGGTGATCGCCAAGAAGGCCGGCACCTACAAGTTCCAGGTCGTCGTCGCGAAGAAGTACCAGAGGTACGTCAAGAAGGCGAAGAAGCTCCCGGTCGAGCTGCGCGCGGTCGCGACCAGCAAGGACACGGGGGAGACCCTCGCCATCGGCAAGAAGTTCACCTACGTGAAGTAAACCTCGGGTCCGGCGCCGTCCGGACCCCACCAAGCCCCCGGCCGCCACAGACCGGTCCGCACGATCCCGGCCGCCCGGAGATGCCTCGAGCGTCTCCGGGCGGCCGATGTCGTTCCAGGGTGCCTCGAGCGTCTCCGGGCGGCCGATGTCGTTCCAGGGACGCCTCAGGAGGGCTCAGGGGCGTCCGAAGGGTCCTGGGGTGTGGACCCCAGGACCTGGGGTGAGGACCCCAGAAGACCCGTCCAGCGGGAGCGCGCCGAGGAAGGTGTCCACTGAGCGT
The DNA here is from genome assembly GCA_031119595.1 of Patulibacter sp. Classification (GTDB taxonomy): domain Bacteria; phylum Actinomycetota; class Thermoleophilia; order Solirubrobacterales; family Solirubrobacteraceae; genus JAGIBJ01. The sequence goes on from JAVHXX010000028.1 coordinate 1,344, forward strand.
CCATATTCGTTTCATGCGCTCAAGGGGCCCCGTTTTCGCCCGATATCAAGTGTGCCGACCCGGCGAACTATCCACGGAAACCAGCTTCCCAACAGGAAAGACTGCATGCGCAATCGACTCTCTGACGAGCAGGGCTTCACCCTCATCGAGCTCCTGGTCGTCATCCTCATCATCGGCATCCTCGCCGCCATCGCTCTGCCGAACTTCCTCGGTCAGCGTTCGCGTGGTCAGGACGCCTCGGCCAAGTCCAATGCCCGTAACGCGGTGTCGATGGTCGAGGCTTGCTACACCGACACGCAGGACTACGGTCAGTGCAAGACGGCCACGGCCGGCTCGCTCGGCACCAACACGGGCCTGACCTTCGTCTCGACGGCTCCGACCGCCGACCAGGTCCAGGTGACCTCGGGCGCCGCTGACGCGTACACGATCACCGCCGGCTCCAAGTCGGGTGGCACGTTCACGATCGACAAGGCGACCTCCACGGGCGTCATCAGCCGCACCTGCCTCCCGAAGGGCGCGGGCGCCTGCCCGACCTCCGGCCTCTGGTAGCCAGCAGCTGGAACAGCCCTCTGGGCTGAACCCATCGCACTGATCGGGGGGCGGGTCTCCAAGGCCCGCCCCCCGAGTGCTTTCAGGCCTCGCCGCCCGCCTTCTCCTCGCGGCACTCCTCCTCTTCCGATCGGCCCCCGCAGTCCCAGCCGGACCGATCACCCCGCAGAGCCAGCGCGACACCACACGCAGCAGGCGCGGATCTCCACGCTCTTCACCGGTGACGGTCTCATCCACCGCCGCCACGTTCCCCACCCAAACCCACACCCCCCGAACCGCATTGGATCCCGAGCATGCGTCATCGACTCTCCGACGAATCAGGCTTCACTCTCATCGAGCTCCTGGTCGTCATCCTCATCATCGGCATCCTCGCCGCCATCGCTCTGCCGAACTTCCTCGGTCAGCGTTCGCGTGGTCAGGACGCCTCGGCCAAGTCCAATGCCCGTAACGCGGTGTCGATGGTCGAGGCTTGCTACACCGACACGCAGGACTACGGTCAGTGCAAGACGGCCACGGCCGGCTCGCTCGGCACCAACACGGGCCTGACCTTCGTCGCGACGGCTCCGACCGCCGACCAGGTCCAGGTGACCTCCGCTGCGGCTGACGCATACGCGATCACCGCCGGCTCCAAGTCGACGGGCACGTTCACGATCAACAAGGCGACCGCGACGGGCGTCATCACCCGCACCTGCCTTCCGAAGGGCGCGGGCGCCTGCCCGACCTCGGGTCTCTGGTAGCCGACCACTCCTCAAGGCATGCGGCCGGCTCGCCGGCCGGCCGCACGCCTCTTCGGCGTCTCCCCCCAGACGCGCTTCCCACCCAAAGCAGGCACGCATGATCACACCCACCACGCGACTGAAGGACGACCGGGGCTTCACCCTGATCGAGCTCCTCGTCGTCATCCTGATCATCGGGATCCTCGCCGGGATCGCGCTCCCCAACTTCCTCAGCCAGCGCACTCGTGCGTTCGACGCGGGCTCCAAGTCCGACGTCACCAACGCGGTCACGCACGTCGAGGCGTGTTACACGAGCAGCGAGGACTACACCAAGTGCACGACCACGGCCGAGCTGGGCCAGGGCATCGGCATCTCCCTCGGTACCGGTCCGGGCCAGGTCGAGATCAAGTCGTCCGACAAGGACGGCTACACCGTCATCGGTCACTCGAAGACCGGGTCGACGTTCACGGTCGCCAAGGCGCCCGGCACCTGGAAGACGACGCGCAGTTGTGTCGTCGCGCCGAGCCTCGGTGACGCCGGCTGCGCCGGCGGCACCTGGTAACGCCAGTAAACCTCTGAAGCAACGCTTCATTCAACTGTCCACCGCGGCGGCGCCAGGGTCGAGAAGTGACCCGGTGCTGCCGATTCCTTCACTGATGAGCGAGCTGACCGTGTCCCCAACGCTGCACAGGCTGCGCGACGAGCGCGGCTTCATGCTGATCGAGGTCCTGGTCTCGGCCGTGATCCTCGTGACCGCCTCCCTGGCGATCTTCGCGACGCTCACGCGCGCCGACACCGCCGCCGGTCAGCAGCAGATCCGCGTCGCCGCGGCGAACTTCGCCCAGTCGGAGCTCGAGCGCATCCGCTCGCTCCCGGTCGAGGACGTCATGACGTACGCCCAGCAGGGCACGCACAAGATCAATCGCAACGGCATCACCTTCACGGAGAACGTCGTCGCGAAGTGGGTCAGCGACGGCGGCGACGAGCCCGAGTGCACCGGCCAGGAGGGCGGTCTCGACTACATGCGCACGACGGTCACGCTGTCGTGGCCCGGCATGGGCGAGCTGCGCCCGGTGAGCATCACCTCGCTCTTCACCCCGAACGCCGGCGCCGGCGGCACCACCGGTTCGCTGTCGGTGCACGTCATCGACCGCGACGGCAAGCCGGTCCAGGGCGTCGGCATCAGCATCGCCGGCCAGAACGGTGGCGGCAACTACAGCAGCACCACCAACGTCAACGGTTGCGTCGTCTTCGGGTTCATCGCCGAGGACACCTACAACCTCACGGGCCAGAAGAACGGCTACGTCGACCAGGACAGCAACGCGACGATCAAGGACACCCCGAACGTCGTCGCCGCGACCACGACGAAGGTCGAGTACAGCTACGACTCGGGTGGATGGACCGGCGCGACGTTCAAGACGACCCTCGGGGCCAGCGTCCTCGGCGTCACCCTCGGCACGCCTCAACCCTCGTACCCGCCGCACTTCCAGATCTGGCACGCCCAGCAGACGTTCCCTGGTGGCTACGACGTCGACTTCCCGACCAACCTGACCCCTGGCACGACGGCGGCGAACCGCTTCATCACCTTCAACCCCTCGGTCCCGGCCACCAACTCGGTCAGCGCCTACAACGGTCAGACGGCCGCGAGCCCCGACCTGCTGTTCCCGTTCTCCTCGCCGTACACGATCTACGCCGGAAACTGCGCGGCGAACGCCACGCAGGGCTCCGCGGCCACGTTCGTGAACGTCGCCCGGCAGCAGTACCAGAACGCGGGCCAGGTGAACATCCCGGCACTGCAGGTGACGGTCTACTCGGGCACGATCGCCCTGCCGGGGTCGCCAGTCGGCGGCGCCCGGGTGATGGTCAACTTCGGGTGCGGCACCTGGACGCGCTACACCGCGACCGCAAAGGCCCCGGCACCGCTCGTCACCGCGGCCAAGCTCGACCAGGGCGAGTCGGCCTGGGGCATCGGCACGCTTGGTGACCCGGGCTTCCCGTACACGACCACCGCCAGGGTCTGCGCGTACGACCCGTCGACGGGGCGGTACAGCGCGGTCACCACGACCTCGAACACCAACCCGGCCGGTACGTCGATCAGCCTCTACATGGGCTCGGGCACGACGGTCAAGCCCACCACCGTGACCGGAAACTGCCAGTGATGTCGCCGCAGACCAACCACCTCCGCCGGTTCCACCGCGAGGACGACGGCTTCACGCTCGTCGAGCTCATGACCGCGATCGTCATCGGCGTCGTGATCATCGCCGCGGCGTTCGGCGCGGCCTCGGCGGCCGCGCGTCTCCAGAACAAGACCAGCAACCGCATCGACGCCATCAACCGCGGCCGCAACGCGATGGAGGCGATGACCCAGGCCATCCGCTCCCAGCAGTGCGCGTTCGGTACCCGCCCGATGCTGTGGGCCTCGGACACCGGCATGGAGTTCTACGGCAGCGCTGCGGCGTTCAACCAGACCACGCCGGCCGGCACCTCCGCCACGAACCCGGGTGCCGTCCAGCCGATCCAGCGCATCCGGATCGAGTGGATCCAGAACAACGCCGCCCAGGCGACCGCCGCGCAGATCCAGAACAACGCGAACCCGACCGGCGACATCGTCATGACCGTCGAGACCCAGACGAACCCCGGGTACACGCCGATGAACTTCAAGACGACGATGGTCCGGCAGCTCGCCGACGACGTCGAGAAGGCCCCGGACCGCAACACGACGGTCTACAACACGACGCCGCTCTCGAGCGTGAAGTTCGTGCCCTTCTTCCAGTACTACGAGTACCAGGACGCCGTCGGCGACGGACGCATCGATCTCAACAGCCCGGTCGCGATGGTGGCCAGCGCCAAGGATCCGCTGCTCAATCCGAACGGTGTCGCCAGCGCGCCCGCCGCGGACCTCTCCGGGATCGTCCTGGTGCAGGTGAACTTCCGCTCGACGCCGCGCCAGGCCGCGTCGGACGGGTACTCGGGCCGTACCGCCGCGTCGGCCGGCGTCAACTTCTACAACACCGTCTCGGTCCGCATCGCGGATCCGAGCAACCCAGGCGGGAGCCCCCAATGTCTCTGAGGAAGATCCTCACTCGCCTCAGGCGGGCAGAACACGGCTTCTCCATGGTCGTGACCATGGGCGCCATCTCGATGATGCTGATCTCGTCGGCGATCGCGGTGCAGTCCGTGCTCTCCGACCAGCCGGTGGGGGCGAACGACCGTGACCGCAAGGCCGCCTACGCCGCTGCCGAGGCAGGCCTGCAGGTCTACGTCCACAAGCTCATCGACGACAACACGTACTGGGCCAAGTGCGACGGCGCCCCGGGCAACGGCCTGAACCAGCCCTGGGACAAGACGAAGAACGCCACCGACCCGCGCGAGTGGATGAACCTCCCGGACAACTCCGCCCGGTGGACCATCGAGATGCTCCCCGTGTCGCCGTACAAGATCTGCGACGTCAAGAACCCGGAGGCCTCGATGATCTCCCCGGGCACGCCGACGTTCCGCATCCGCATCACCGGCCAGGCGGTCATCAACTCCGGCACGGACTCCGCGCCGAAGTACGTCCCCGCAGGCCCGAAGCGTTCGCTGATCGCGACCTTCAAGCGCAAGTCGTTCCTCGACTACATCTACTTCACCGACTTCGAGACCCTCGACCCGGCGACCTTCCCGACCGCGCTCGCGCCCGGCAAGACGACCCTCGAGTACGCGGGCAACAACCCGAACGGCACCACGCAGCGTGACGTCGCCGCCTGGGGGCAGGACGCCTGCGCGAACTACGTGTACGTGAAGGCGGTCGGCAACAGGCCCGACGGCCCCCAGTACCGCACGGACCAGCGCTTCAAGGGCACGGCCACGGCCACGACCACCGGTGCGAAGCCGGCTGCGGTGACCTACTCGTGCACCGAGATCACCTTCTCCGACAACGACGTGATCCAGGGCCCGTTCCACACGAACGACACCCCGCAGATCTGCGGCTCGCCGACCTTCGGGCGTAGCCCCGCCGACGTCATCGAGATCTCCGGCCCCGGCGACACCCGCATCACGGACAAGACCCAGAGCTGGCGCAACAACTGCGCGGGCTCGGTCCCGGACGTGAACTTCGAGGACACCACGAAGATCAAGAGCACCGTCGGGACCTGGAAGTTCAACCAGAAGAAGCTCGCGCTCCCGAAGTCGAACACCTCGATCAAGGCCGAGGCCGACCCGGCCTACAGCTTCATCGGTCGCACCACGCTGAACCTCACGAGCTCCGGCATCATCGCCACGGGCACCCGCAAGGACGGCACGACGATCACGAAGCAGAACATCGGCTACCCGTCGAACGGTGTCGTCTACGTGGACAACCAGAGCTGCACGGCCACCTACTCGACGGCGCAGCCGGACCTCACCCGGACCGGGTGCGGCATCGCGGTGGTCAGCGGCACGTACAACACCGACCTCACGATCGCCGCCGCGGACGACATCCTCATCACGGACAACGTCCTGCGCTCCGGGACCGCGGTCCTGGGCCTCGTCGCGAACAACTTCATCCGGGTCAACCACCCGGTGACGAACCAGTCGGGTTGCGCGACGGACGGCAGCAGCTCGGGCGCGGCGAACGCCACTGGCTCGATCACGAACCTCGAGATCGACGCGGCCCTGCTCACGCTGGCCCACTCGTTCATCGTCGACAACTGGAAGTGCGGCAACCCGCTCGGCACCCTGACCGTGAACGGCGCCATCGCGCAGAAGTTCCGCGGTCCGGTCGCCACCGGCTCCGGCAAGACCACGAGCACCGGCTACGTCAAGAACTACGTCTACGACGACCGCCTGCGCGTGCACATCCCGCCGAAGTTCATCGACCCGGTCGAATCGGCCTGGGGCATCCAGACCTACCAAGAGCAGGTTCCGGCCTGGTAGTGCCGAACCTGGTGGGGCCGCGCCGATCCGGCGCGGCCCCGCTTTTTTCGTTTCCCCGTCCTCCGACCACTCCGAGGGTCTCCGCTCGTGCTCGCAGCCATCGTGCTCGCCCTGATCGCCGGTCTGGCGATCGGTTCGTTCCTCAACGTCGTGATCTACCGCGTCCCGCGGGGAGAGTCGGTCGTGTCGCCGAGGTCGCGGTGCCCGCACTGCGGCCACGAGATCACGGCCATCGAGAACGTGCCCGTGTTCTCCTGGCTCGCCCTGCGCGGCAGGTGCCGTTCGTGCAAGGAGCCGATCTCGTGGCGCTATCCGGCGATCGAGTTGCTCACCGGCGTGCTCTACGCCGGGGTGGTCGCCGTCCGATTCGACGACGGGGCGCAGATCGCCCTCGGTCTGATCCTCGCGACGGCGCTCGTGCCGATCACGTTCATCGACCTCGAGTTCAAGCGCATCCCGAACGTCATCACCTACCCGACCGCGGTGGCCCTGATCGTCGCCGGGTGCATCCTCGACCTCCACGGTGAGCCCGAGCGCCTCCTGGCGGCGGCGATCGTCGTCGCGCCGTTCCTGCTGCTCACGCTCGTCCTGAGCCGCTCGATGGGTATGGGGGACGTGAAGCTGATGGGTGTCCTGGGTCTCGGTCTCGGCCGGGCACTGGCGCCCGGTCTGTTCTTCGCGTTCATCTCCGGCACGCTCGTCGGGGTCGGTCTGATGCTGCGTTTCGGCATGCGGGCACGGAAGACCGCGGTCCCGTTCGGCCCGTTCCTGGCCGCCGGCGGCGTGTTCGCGTTCTGCTTCGGTGCCAGTTTGTGGGACAGCTACGTGGACACCTTCCACCACTAGTCCGCACTGGCCACATCTTCGGCGCCGTCGCGCAAGAAGGGGACTCAAGTCGGGGCCGGGTATGACCGACGACTGCATGTAGGAGCCCCCTCTTGCAATTCCCTCCGAGTCTCAACCGTCCCACGTCGTCCCGGTCGTCGAAGGTCCCCACGCTGGTGGGGATCGACATCGAACCCGGCCACGTCGCGATCGCCGAAGTGGCCAGCTCCGGTGGGGCGCGTGTCAAACGCGCCGCCATCGCCCCGCTGGACGCCCACGTGGTGCGCGACGGCGAGGTCGTCGACCCAGAGGGCCTCGCAGCCGTCCTGCGGGAGATCTGGGCGTCGCACAAGGGCCTCTCCAAGAAGGTCCGCATCGGCGTCGCCAACCAGCGCATCGTCGTCCGCGTCCTCGACCTGCCGCCGATCGCCGAGGGCAAGGAGCTCGACGCCGCCGTCCGCTTCTCCGCCCAGGAGGCGCTCCCGATGCCGCTCGAATCGGCCGTCATCGACTACGTGCCGGTGGGGGAGATCGAGACCGACGACGGCCCGAAGCGCCGCGTCGTCCTCGTCGCCGCCCGTCGCGACATGGTCGAACAGATCCTCACCGCCGCCGGGTCCGCCGGCCTGAAGGTCGAGGGGCTCGACCTCGCGGCCTTCGGCATGGCCCGCGCGCTCCGCCAAGCCGACGACCCGGACCAGCTGCTGCTCTCCGTCGGCGGTCTCACGAACCTCGCCGTGGTCCGCTCCGGCATCTGCACCTTCACCCGCGTCACCGGCGGAGGGATCGAGGCCATGGCCGTCGATCTCGCCGAGCGGATGGCGCTGACCCTCGACCACAGCCGCGCCTGGCTGCGTCACGTCGGCCTCGCGTCGCCGGTGGACCAGCTCGAGGGCGACGCCGACATCGTCGCCGCCGCACGCTACGTGCTCGGCGAGGGCGTCCGGCGCCTCGCGCTCGAAACCCGCCAGTCGCTCGACTTCCAGCGAGCTCAGAGCCCAATGGACACGCCCATCGACCAAGTCGTGCTCACCGGCCCGGCCCTCCAGATCGACGGCTTCTCGGCGACCCTCGAGCACGAGCTCGGGATGTCGGTGGTGCCGCGTGCGATCGAGGTCGCCGACGACCTCCAGGGCATCGACCCGGCCGACGTCACCGTCGCCGCCGGCCTCGCCCTCGGGGAGGCCCGGGCATGAGAGCGATCAACCTCGTCCCCGCGGACGCTCGTCAGAGCGGGTTCAGCGGCGGCAAGTCCGGCGGTGCGGCCTACGGCCTCCTCGGCCTGCTCGTCGTCATTCTCCTCGGCACCGTCGTGTTCGCGAAGAGCAAGGGTGCGGAGGCCACGGCCAACAAGGACCTCGCCACCGTGCAGCAGTCCGCAGCGGCCTACGACCAGGTCGCGACCCAGTACTCGTCCTTCCAGTCCGCCGCGGCCGACGCGCAGCAGCGCATCGCCACGGTGAAGAGCCTCGCGAACGCCCGCTTCGACTGGGCCGGTTCGCTCCGCGACCTGGCGCGCCTCGTGCCGCCGACGGTCCGGATCAGCCAGCTCGACGCGTCCGTCAGCTCCACGGCCTCGGCCGGCGGTGGCGGCGGCTCGCAGTTCCGCGGGCAGATCGAATCGCCCGCGATCACGATGGCCGGCTGCACGCTCACGCAGAGCACCGCCGCCGACCTCGTCGTCCGGCTCCAGGCCATGCGCCGCGTGACCAACGTGACCCTCGAGTCCTCGAAGCTCGCCGACTCGCACGGCACGGGCGTCACCGACGGCTCCTGCCAGGACTACCAGTTCCAGATCGACGTCTTCTTCGCCGCGGGCAGTGCCCAGGACTCGCAGAGCGCGGTCCCGAGCTCGACGCCGATCGGCACCGAGTCGGTCAGCAACAACGCGTCGACGACCCCGGCGGCGACGACCGCGTCCTCCACCTCGACCTCCGGGAACTGACCGATGAAGAAGAACGATCGGTACATGATCCTCGTCGTCGCGAGCGTCGCCCTGCTCCTCGGCTTCTACTTCGCGGTCCTCAGCCCGCAGAAGAAGAAGGAGACCGCCGCGAAGTCGGCGCTCGCCTCCGCGCAGCAGGCCCTCACGACCGCCCAGCAGAAGCTCACCGCCGGCCGCCAGGCCCAGGACGACTTCCGCCGCGACCGCACCACGATCGTGAAGCTCGGCCGCGTGGTCCCCGAGACCGACGACATCCCGACGCTGCTGACCCAGCTCTCGGCGATCGCCGACAAGTACCACGTCGAGTTCGCCGACTACTCGGTCTCGACGAGTGCGAGCTCCACCTCGACCGGCGCGAGCACGGTCACCCCGACGACCCCGACGAGCACCTCGAAGGGCAACGGTTCGACGAACGCCACGGCGCCACTGTTCCCGCCCGGCTCGGTGTCGATCAGCGGTGGCCTCGGCCGCACGCCGATCGAGCTCGAGCTCAACGGCACCTACGCCAACCTCGAGAAGTACCTCCGGGCCGTCGAACGCTTCGCCGTGATCGAGGGGAAGCACTCCTCGACGACCGGCCGCCTCATGGTGGTCGACGCCTTCGGGTACGAGTTCGCCGCCGACAAGGCGAACGCCAAGATCAAGAACGTCTGGGAGCCGCACCCGCGCCTGAAGGCGACGCTCGACGCGTCGATCTACTTCGCCCCGCCGCTCGACGTCCCGTCGGCCGCATCGGCCAGCGCGGCCGTCGCCACGACGCCGTCGGCCACGGCCTCCGGTTCCTCCTCCACGGGCACCGCCACGATCGGGAGTCTGCAATGAAGTTCTTCCAGGACATCCTCCACGACCTGGTGGAGAAGAAGCTCTGGCCCTTCGCGGCCGGCCTCGTGGTGATGATCGTCGTCGCCGGGATGATGCTGTCGAAGCCCGGGGACGCCACCGTCGCCGCGTCGGCGCCGGCCGCCACGACCAGCACCGACGTCGGACCCGAGCTCTCGCTCACGCGCACCTCGACCACCGGCTTCGCCCGGGCACCGCGCGTGAACGACAAGGAGACGGATCCGTTCGGCATCTCGAACGCCAAGTACGTCGCCTACATCAAGACCCTGAAGGCGGCGCTCGCCTCCGTCGACAACGGCGGCGGCTCCTCGACCACCGACACGACCGTCGGCGGCGTCGACGTGACCTCCGGTGGTCAGACGCCCACGAACAACGGCGGCACCACGGACACCACCGGTGGCCAGACACCGTCGAACAACACCCCGTCGGGCACGACGCCGGTGAAGACGGTCAAGGACACGGTGATCTCGGTCCTCGTGACCCAGTCCGACGACTCGGATCCGAAGGAGCTCACCGACGTGCGCACCCTCTCGCCACTCCCGGACGCCGACAACCCGTTCCTGGTCTACGTGGGCAAGACGAGCGACGGCAAGGCCTCGTTCATCGTCGCCTCCAACGCCGTCCCGACCGGCGATGGCACGTGCTCCCCGAGCCCGACCGACTGCAGCACCCTCACGCTCGCCCCGGGCGACACCGAGAAGTTCGCGGTCACGGTCACGGACACCACGGTGAACCCGCCCGCGACGACCGTCCAGAACCTCTCGGTCACGCTCGAGGACATCACCACGAAGAAGGTCCCCGTCGACGACGGCACCGACGAGACCGCCGCGGCGGCCCGGTACGAGGCCCGCGCCCGTGCCACGGGTGCCAAGGCCGTCCGTTCGGCGATCACGATCAACACCGACGTCGGCACGGCGCTCATGCGCGAAGGCGTCACGATCGGCCGCTGATCCTCCGGTCGCCGCCCGGCGACCGACCGATTCCAGGCGAGGGCGCCGGTGCGATGCACCGGGGCCCTCGCCGCGTTTCACGGGGCAGTCGTCGCCGAAGCGCAGCGGAGATTGCGCCCACGTAGACTGGTCTGCGTGTTGCGCGCCCTTCGATTCGTCACTGCAGGAGAGTCCCACGGCCCCGGCCTGACGGCCATCGTCGAGGGCATGCCGGCCGGCCTGGAGCTCGACCGGGACACGATGGACCACGACATGGTCCGGCGTCAGTCGGGCCACGGCCGTGGCGGCCGCATGAAGATCGAGAAGGACCACGTCGTGGTCACCTCGGGCGTGCGCTTCGGCAAGACGCTCGGCGGCCCGATCTCGATCACCGTCCCCAACCGCGACTACGCGAACTGGGAAGGCCGCATGAACCCGTGGCCGGTCGACACCGAGCCCGAGCCGGTGAAGATGCCGCGTCCCGGCCACGCCGACCTCGTCGGCGTCTGGAAGTACGGCGCCGACGACGTCCGCAACATCCTCGAGCGTGCGAGCGCCCGTGAGACGGCCGCCCGCGTCGCCGGTGGCACGGTCGCCCGGGCCTTCCTCAAGGCGCTCGGCGTCGAGATCCGCTCGCGCGTCACGCAGATCGGGCCGGTCCACGCGCCCGCGCTCGACGCGCCGCTCTCGGTCGACGACTTCGACGGCGTCGACGACGACCCGGTCCGCTGCCTCGACCCCGAGGCGAGTCGCGCGATGGTCAAGCACATCACGGCGCAGCGCAAGGCCAACGAATCCATCGGCGGCACCTACGAGGTGCAGGTCTTCGGCGTGGTGCCGGGCCTCGGCTCGCACGTGTCCTGGGAGGACCGCCTCGGCGGGCGCCTCGCGGCCGCGATCTGCTCGATCCAGGCCCACAAGGGCGTCGAGTTCGGCGACGGCTTCGAGCTCGCCGCCGCGCCGGGTTCGCAGGCGCACGACGAGATCTTCAACAGTCCGGAGGAGGGCGTGCACCGCGTCACGAACCACTCCGGCGGGATGGAGGGCGGCATGTCGACCGGCCAGCCGATCGTGCTGCGCGCCGCGGTGAAGCCCATCCCGACCCTCACGAAGCCGCTGCGCTCGATCGACCTCGACACCGGCGAGCCCGCGCAGGCGCTGCGCGAGCGCACCGACTCGTGCGTCGTGCCCGCCGCCGGCGTGGTCGGCGAGGCGATGGTCGCGCTGGTCATCGCGGACGCCTACCGCCAGAAGTTCGGCGGCGACCACATCGACGACGTGATCGCGGCCGTCGACGCCTACCGCGAGCGGATCGGCTGGCAGACCGCCGTCACTGGCGGTTAGGCATGGCCGGAGCCCTCGTCTTCGTCGGCTTCATGGGAGCCGGCAAGTCGACCGCGGCCCGTGCCGTGGCCGACGTCCTCGGCCGGACCCACGTCGACATCGACGAGGAGATCGAGCGCACCACCGGCCGCACGATCCCGCAGATCTTCGGCACCGAGGGTGAGTCGGGCTTCCGGGAGATCGAGGAGCGCACGATCCTCGAGGTCCTGGGCCGCGTCGAGGAGGGCGGTTCCGTCGCCCTCGGCGGCGGCGCGCTCGGGTCGGGCGTGGTCCGCGAGGCGCTGAAGCGCCACACCGTCTGCTGGCTCGAGATCGACGAGGCCACGGCGTGGCGCCGCGCGAAGCGTTCCGATCGGCCGCTCGCCCGCGACAAGGACGCCTTCAGCGCGCTCTACGACGCCCGCCTGCCGGTCTACGAGGCCGCCGCCGACGTCTTCCTGCCGCAGGGCGGCCGGTCGACGATGACCCGTGCTGCGCCGCGCCTGCTCGAGGCGGGAGCCGGCCGCAGGCTCGCGTTCGGACGTGCCGGCGAGGCGCTCTACCCGGTGTGGTTCGGGGCGCGCGTCTGGCCCGCGCTCACCGACCAGGACATCGTCATCACCGACCGCAACGTCGCCGAGGTCCACGGCGCGCGCTTCGAGAAGCACCGCACCCTGGTCATGGAGGCGGGCGAGGCCCACAAGACCCTCGCGACGGCCGAGTCCCTGTGGACCCAGCTCGCGGCGATGGGGGCGACCCGCGCGAGCCGGATCGTCGCCGTCGGCGGCGGGGTCGTCGGCGATGTCGCCGGTTTCGTGGCGGCCACCTACCAGCGTGGGATCCCCGTGCTCCAGGTGCCGACCACGCTGGTGTCGCAGATCGACTCGGCACTCGGCGGCAAGACCGGCGTCGACCTGCCCGCGGCGAAGAACTACGTCGGCGCCTACCACCAGCCGGATGCCGTCCACGTGCTCCCGTCGATGTTGAAGACGCTGCCGGAGGCCGAGCGTGCCGCCGGGTACGCGGAGGTCGTCAAGACCGGCATCATCGCCGGCGGCCCGCTGTGGGAGCGCATCCGCGGCGGGGCGATCGACGAGCCCGACGTCGTCCTCGGCTGCGCCCGCGTGAAGCTCGACATCGTCGCCCGCGACGAGCGTGACGGCGGCCCGCGCCAGATGCTCAACCTCGGCCACACCGTCGGTCACGCCATCGAGACGGTCACGCACTACGCCCGCTACCGGCACGGCGAGGCGGTCGGGCTCGGGATGCTCGCGGTGTTGCGACTCTCCGGCCAGGACGCCCTCCGCGAGGAGGTCCGTGCGTTGCTCGAAGCCCAGGGCCTGCCGGTCACGATGGATCCGTCGATCGACCCGGACGCCGTCGTCGCGGCCACCCGGTCCGACAAGAAGCGACTGGGTGCCGACGTGCCGTACGTCGTGGTCGACGAGCCCGGCCAGCTACGTTGGGGACAGGCGATCGGCGACGCGGAGGTCCGCGCTGCCGTGGAGGAGCTTCGATGAGTCAACTGCGCGTGATCGTGCTGCACGGCGTGAACCTCGACCAACTCGGTCGACGGGACCCTGGGCACTACGGCTCCGGCAGCCTCAGCGAGCTCGAGGGCACGATCAGCCAGTACGCCGCCGAGCTCGGTGGTCGCGTGATCTTCGAGCAGACCAACCACGAGGGCGAGTACGTGGAGCTGCTCCACAAGGCCGCCGAGCGCGGCAACGCCCTCATCCTCAACCCCGGTGCGTGGACCCACTACGCGTGGGCCATCCACGACGCCCTCGAGCTGACGGGCCTGCCGGCGGTCGAGGTGCATCTCAGCGACGTGAAGGCCCGCGAGGCGTGGCGCCACCACTCGGTCATCACCGACCTGTGCATCGGCACCATCGCGGGGAAGGGCCCCGAGGGCTACCGCGAGGCACTCCAGCTCCTGAAGTCCCATCTCGACCAAGCCGCGCAGGAGGCTGCCGCATGAGCCCGTCGTCGCATCCGACCGCTGATCGCCTGGCCGCGCTGCGCGCCGCCCTCCCGGACGGCGGCGGGCTGGCGTTCGTCACCGACCTCATCGACGTCCGGTGGCTCACCGGGCTGCAGTCGTCGAATGCGCTCGTGGCCGTCTCGCCGGACGGCGCCTGGCTGCTCACCGACTTCCGCTATCGCACCGCGGCCGACGAGGTGCTCGTCGACGGGCTCGAGCTCGTGATCGCCACCGACCTCCTCACGCGCGCCGCCGAGTTGGCCAAGGAGACGGGCGTGGGCGAGGTGCTCCTGCCGAAGGAGAAGATCACCCTGGCCGAGGACGCGAAGCTCGCCGGCGTGCTCGGCGACGACATCGCCCGCACGCCGGGCCCGCGGTTCGTCGACGCGCTGCGCGCGGTCAAGACCGCCGAGGAGGTCGAGAAGATCGCTGCGGCCCAGGCCCTCGCGGACGCCGCCTTCACGGAGGTCATCCTCGAGAAGGGCATCATCGGCCGTACCGAGGCCGAGGTCGCCCTCGACCTCGAGTTCGCGATGCGCCGGCGTGGGGCGGAGGCCGTCTCGTTCGAGTCGATCATCGCGGCCGGTGCCCACGGCGCCCTCCCGCACGCGCACCCGCGCGACGTCGCCATCCCGGCCGGCGAGCTTGTCGTGATCGACTGGGGAGCCCAGCTCGACGGGTACTGCTCGGACTGCACCCGCACCGTCGCCACGGGCCCGGTCGACGAGAAGCGCCAGGAGGTCCACGCACTCGTGCGCGAGGCCCAGGACGTCGCCCTCGCGAAGATCGCCGTCGGTGCCGACGGCAAGGCCGTCGATGCGGCCTCGCGCGACCTGATCGCCGCCGCCGGTCACGCCGACCACTTCGGCCACGGTCTCGGCCATGGGGTGGGGCTCGAGGTCCACGAGGCGCCGAACCTCTCACCGCGCTCGCAGTCCACGCTCGAGGCCGGGCACATCGTCACGGTCGAGCCGGGGGTGTATCTGCCGGGCGAGTTCGGGGTGCGCGTCGAGGAACTCGTCGCGGTCACGCCCGACGGGCCGCGCATCCTCACGAGCCTGCCGCGCGAAGCAGCGGTCGTCTCCTAGCAGAGGCCTCGGCCCGGGCCCGAGCTAGGGCCCGGAGGGCGGCGCGGCCGGGGCCGCGTCGAGCGCATCGGCGGCCCGCGACGACGCGCCGGTCTGGATCGCTGCGGCGCCGACGCTCCGCGCGCGGGTCGCGAGCGACCGGTGCACGTTGCGGGCGATCCGGATCGAGAGGACGGCCAGCGGCAGCTCGAGGAACACGGCGAACAGGATCGCGGTGATGAGGGCCGAGTTCGTCGACGAGGTGGTGGTGTCCATCCAGGCGTCGACGAGGAGCAGCGTGGCCGTGGCGTTCGCGGCGAGCTCCACGCGCGGGTCGACGCGGTACGCGAACCAGGCGGTGAGGCCCATCGCGATCACGAGGAACCCGTCGAAGCCGACCCAGGTGACGTCGTAGTGGAGCGACGTGTTGCGCTCGGGCAGCGCCATCGCGAGGTAGACCATCCACAGCAGCACGCCGACGGCCATGAGGCCGTAGAGGTCGGTGATCGATCGCGCCGCACGCTTGATGCGGGGATCGTCGGGGCCGACGGCGTCCTCGACGCCGACGCCACGCAGGACGGTGACGACGTCGCGGCCGAGGCGACGGAGGGGGTGGCGCATCACGAAGCCTCGGGGGCGGTCTTCATGGAATCCACGATATTCGCTCGCCGGAGCGGGCTGGGGGCGGCGCGCCGGTCGCGCGCCGCCAGGGCGCGCTAGGCGCGCGACATGTACGAGCCGGTCTCGGTCTGGACCTTGATCTTCTCGCCGATGTTGATGAACAGCGGCACGTTGATCTGCGCGCCGGTCTCGAGGGTGGCGGGCTTGCTGCCGCCGCCGGAGGCGGTGTCGCCGCGGACGCCGGGCTCGGTGAACGTGACCTCGAGCTCGACGGACGCCGGGAGGTTGATGTCGCCGGGCTCGCCGTCGACGAAGAGCAGGTCGACGGACTCGTTCGGGCGGGTCCACTTGAGCGCCTCGGCGACCGACGACAGCGGCACCTCGAGCTGCTCGTAGCTCTCGTTGTCCATGAAGTGGGCGGAGGAGCCGTCCTCGTAGAGGTACTGCATCTTGCGGGACTCGGTGTGGATCGAGCGGAACTTCTCGCCGGCGCGGAAGGTCTTGTCGATCACGGCGGAGTCGCTCACGCGGCGCAGCTTGGTGCGCACGAACGCCGGGCCCTTGCCGGGCTTGACGTGCTGGAACTCGATGATCTTGTAGATCGTCCCCTCGACCTCGATGTGGTTGCCGTTCTTGAACTGGTTGGTGCTGAGGGTCACATCGGCCCCTTTCAAGAGGCAAGCTTCGAGGGTGTTGGCGACGGCCAGGCGGCGCGCC